>CALXNM010000015.1 GCA_944389745.1 uncultured Clostridia bacterium
GTATCTATAATATTTTTTGGTTGAGACATTTTCTCAAATGATTTATTAAGACATTATCACAAATGAATCAGATTTTTATTTTGAATAAATAAAATTATTTGACATATAATAAAAAATATAGTATACTATATTAAGCTTAAGCAAAGAGTTATTTATAAGATGACAATTATTCGAGATATGTTGACCGCATATCTCTTTTTTTTGCAAATTTTGTACAAAAATAAAGCGGTTGACCAAACCGCTTTGATTAGCCTTGCTCTAATCTTGAGTTTTTTGACTATCTTCGTTTTTATCATTACTAAGTAATAATAAAACTATCAGACGCCAAATTAATTCATAAGATGACAAAATACTCACCTCCTTCATAAAGTATTTCCTTTATGAAAAGGTTTTTCTATTATACTTCATTTTCCAGAAAATTACAATCTATTTATAAATATTTTTATAGCTTTGAATTATGTTAAGTAATATGGTATTCTCTTATTTAATACAACACCACGACAACGACATCTATCAGGCATACAAACGTATCCTAACTATCATATAGAGCAAAAAAACACCTCTAACCCATCCGAGTTTTAAAGCTCGAAAGCGGTTAGAGATTTCAACCATTTGAGAGCACATCAGAATTCTATTTGAATTTTGATGACCCTTATTCATATATTAGCAAATATATTTATTTATGTCAAGTTGGATTATTGCTTCAATAAGCTTTTTTTATTTCTATCACTTTCTTTTTCTAAACAATTTTAATTATTTTGTTTTTCCCAAATTTAATTATATTTTCTTTATTTGTTAATTCAACTATTTCATTAATATCTGATACAACATCGTTATTTAGCTTTACGCCTTTTCCTTGTATCATTCTTTTAGCTTCACTTTTTGATGTTGCAAATTTAATTTTTACAAGTAAATCACATATTGGCATTTCTTTATTTTCATTACTTAAGTTTATTTCATCAATATCATCTGGTACTTCTCCTTTTGCAACACTGTTGTATCTCTCCTCTGCGTCTTTTATAAATTCTTTTCCATGGTACATGGTTATTATTTCTCTTGCAAAAACTCTATGTGCTTCTACTACATCTTCTTTTATAATTTTTTCCGCTTCGCTTACAGGAATATCTGTTGTTAATCTAAAATATTCTAATAAACATTCATCTGGTATTTTCATTGACTTTTCAAACATTATCTCAGGTGCTTCATCTATTCCAATATAATTATCTAAAGATTTACTCATTTTTTCTTTTCCATCTAATCCAACTAAAAGTGGAAATGTAATTACAACTTGTCTTTCTTGTCCATAATCTTTTTGCAACTCTCTTCCTACTAACAAATTAAATGTCTGGTCAGTTCCGCCTATTTCAATATCAGCGTGTAGAGCAACAGAATCATAGCCTTGCATTAAAGGATATAGTAGTTCATGCATACTAAGTGGTAAATTATTTTCATATCTATTTTTGAAATCATCTCTTTCAAGTATCCTCGCAACAGTATATTTACTAGTTAAGCTTATAACATCTTTAAAATCCATCTTTGATAACCATTCTGAATTGTATGCAATTCTTGTTTTATTTTTATCTAATATTTTAGTAACTTGTTTTAAATATGTTTCACCAGACTGCCTTGTTTGCTCAAAAGTAAGTGGTGGTCTAGTTTTATTTTTTCCTGACGGATCTCCTATCATTCCTGTAAAATCACCAATTACAAATACAACCTCATGTCCCATATCTTGAAAATGTTTTAATGCTCTTAAAACAACAGTATGACCCAAGTGTAAATCTGGTCTTGATGGGTCTGCTCCTAATTTTATAGTTAATTTTCTTCCACTTTTTAACTTTTCCTCTAATTCCTCTTCTGAAAATATTTGTACTGATTTTTGTTTAATCAATTTTAAATTATCCATATTATATACTCTCCAATCTATTTTTATTTTTGATTATATTATATGAATTTTCATAGAAGAACCCTTGGATTATTGTTTTCATTCTAAACCATTGGGTCATAGCATCACCTCCCCTAAATTCAAAAAGTCAATTCACCCACTAAAGGACGAATTGACTCGTTGTACCACCTTTATTTACAATACTAAAATATCTATTCAAATATCTTTTAATATTGCCTCATTATAGCTTATTCGTAGCCACACGTTAGTTACTTTAAGAATTGTAATTTGCAAATTTATATTCTAATAGTTTTCACCAACCACTATCTCTCTTTTATTTGTAACTATAAATTGCTACTAAGTTTCTTTTTATAGCATAACTAAATTTATTTTTATATTTTAAATATTTTTATTTCTAATATAATCTCCTGTAAATTCCTCTTTTAAAATATCCATACTTATTTTATCATAGTATTTACCGTTTGTAAAATTACATTTTCTTCTTCTACCATATTCTTTAAATCCACATTTTTTATAGCATGCAATGGCTCTTTCGTTAAATTCTAAAACATCAAGCTTTATATTATACAAATTCAAATAGTTAAAGCCATAATCTAGCATAAGCTTAATTGCTTCTGTTCCATAGCCTTTGTTTCTTGCTTTTTCATTTCCTATGCATATACCAAGTACTGCTGTCCTATCTACATGGTTTATTTTGTGCAAACCTATTGTTCCTATCATATTATCTTTAGCTTGTTCTATTATTAAAAATGCAATTTCATTCTCTGCACTATTCTCAAGGAACTTTTTTTCATCCTCATATGTTGTTGCTATTTTACTTTTTCCTAGATAATCTGTTGTATTAAAGTCATTAAACCACATAGTAAGTTTTTCTATGTCATCTTCATTTACTACCTTTGGAGATAAGTATATTCTATCCCCAATTATCTTTTTTATATACTTCATGGTTTTTCAGCCCCTTTACTTTTTTAATATCTCTAAATATTTTTTACAAAATGCATCTAATTTTTCTATATTTTCTTTTGAATTATACTCTTTCATTAATTCATTTGCCACTTTATATGCCATATCATAATCTTTTTTACTAACTTCATTATTTTCATATACTTCTTGTAGTTCGTCTTCATCTAATAAATGAATTCTGCCATCTGGAACTACTACAACATCTAAGTATAAATCATCTTCATATGGTACTCCGTCTTCTTCACCAACTCTTCTTGCTATATCATAATACCATTCTACAACATTTTCTTTATCATCATATATTACCGTTAATGCATAATTTTTTCCATCAGGATATATTTCAAGCCATTTAAAATTATTTGCTAAAATACATCTGTTTTCCTCATCTACATACCATGGAAATTTAACTTTCTTTATATTTAACAAAGATATATTTCCCTCAAATTCGTCATTTTTAATCTTTTTATTTTTATAGTCCTTTTCTAAAATATGATCAGCTTTATTTCTTCCATCAGCAAATCTCTTTTTTAAAGTTATCCAATATCTTTGTATTATTTTTCCATCATCTTCTACTTCGTTTTCTAAAATTCCTCCGTTTTTTATAATTGTTCTTGCAGAAGCTTTGTTTTCTTTTTCACATGTTATTAGTACATTTCCTATTCCTAGTTTTTTAGCTTCTTTTAAAGCTAAGCCTATCATTTCTGTACTATATCCTTTGTTTCTTTCAGAAGGTCTTATAGAATCCCCTATATGTCCCCCACATTTTAAAAGATAGTCATTTAGTCTATATCTAATTTGTATAAATCCTAATAATTTGTTATCTTCTTTTCTAATGGCAATGTATTGCACTGCTTGAACTCTTCCCTTTGCTTCAGCTTTTTCTTTAGATAAATCATCATTTACCTTTTGTATCCATTCCTCAAAGCTTCCCATCTTTTCTATGCTTCCACTTCCATGTACTCTTTCTTCTCCATTATTTTTAAATTCTTCAACACATTCTAGTACTTGCTGTTTATATTCTTCTGTTGGTATTACCAATTTCATTCTACTTTCCATTTAAATCAACTCCAATAATTTATTTCTTTTCTACAATCGCTAAAATATGATTGCTATATCCAATTAAATCTTTCCTCTTACAATTTTTTAGATGATAATTCACATATATTCCAAATTCTTCATCATCTAATTTGTTAATATATTCTTGCATATTAGCAGATATTCCATCAGTCGCAATAGTCGCTAACTTTTTCACGTTATATTTATCTATTAACTTATCAAAATCTTTTACTTTATATGTCGCAAATATTTCTTCTGGAATTTTTTTTACATTCCAATTTTCATCACATAATTCTTTTAATCTTTTCATATTACCTTTTCTTAGTCCATATGATAACACCACTGCATCATCTGTAATATATGCTAAAAATATTTTTCCGCCTTTTTTAGTTAATCTAAGAGCTTCACTTATTGCTTTATTTATATCTTCATCATCATACAAATGATATAAAGGACCAAGTACTAATGTAATATCAAATGTATTATCAGCATACATATTTAAGTCTATACAATTACCTTGAATTGCATTTATATTCATTTTATCTGTTATTTTATTTTTTAATATATCCAAATTTTTATTAACTAATTCTACTGCATCTACTCTATATCCTTTTTCAGCATAATTTAGAGAATATCTTCCTGTTCCTGCACCTATTTCTAATATTCTATCACCGTTTTTTAAGTACTTCTCTATATATTTTGTAGTTGTTATATATTCAACCATGTGTGCTTTATCACGAATTAGTCTAGAATCCTCATCGTAATTATTATAAAAATCATTTAATATTTTCTCCACTTTATTCAAATTACTATCCATACTTCTATCACTTCTATTCTTTTACATTCTATTTAAAAATTTGTACTTGCATTTTCATAGGTGTATATTTTATTCCATCAACTTCACTTTCTGCTCCCGTATCCTTAAATCCTAATTTATGATAAAATTCTTTCGCGTATGGTGAAGAATTAACTGTAATAGATTCTAGTACTTTATTATTTTTTATACAGCTATCTTTCGCCTTTTTTATTAATTTTGTGGCAATTCCTTTTCTTTGATAATCTCTATCTACAAAAAGTAATGTAATATGTGTATATCCTGAAAATGCTATCATTCCAATAATTTTTTCATTTAATTTTGCTACATAAATTTTTAAATCTTTATCTAGTTTTTTTGATATGCTTTCATAATTTGCAAATTTAAAGAAATTTTCTATTCCTTCTTTGCTATAGTCTGGTGCTTCAAATTCCATAAATACCTTTTTTACCAATTCTAATGTTTCTTTTAAATCATGTATATTTAATTTTTCTATATTGCATTCCATTATTTTCACCTCAAAATAAAAAAGTCTTGCCAAGAAATCCTTTAAGACTCCTTTACAAGACTTATGTATCATCTCATTAAAAGTGTAAGTAACTTCTATTTTGTTACCCTTTACCGCTCAGGAGTTATCCCTAGGTAAACTCTTAAATTATGTAAATTATTTTAACATATTGGTTTCTCTTTGTCAACCAAAAAAATTGGATTATTTTTTACCAAGAATCTCTTTCACTTCTTTTATTCGTTTCTTTACTTGCTCTGGTGCTGGTCCACCAATTACATTTCTATTTATTACACATGTTTTTAAATCTATTGCTTTATATATGTCTTCATCAAATTTGTCACTTATTTTTCTATACTCATCTAAGTTTAATTCGTCCAATGTTTTGTCATTATCTATTGCATATGCTACTAATGTTCCTGTGGCTTTATATGCATCTCTAAATGGAATTCCTTTTCTTACTAAATAATCTGCACAGTCTGTTGCGTTTATAAATCCTTTTAATGCTGCTTTTTTCATGTTTTCTTTTAGCACTTTCATTGTGTCTATCATTGGAATTAATGTTGTTAGACATATTTTTACTGTGTCTGTGCTATCAAAAATGAATTCTTTATCTTCTTGCATATCTTTGTTATATGCTAAAGGTAAGCCTTTCATCATTGTTAGAATTCCCATTAAATCTCCATACACTCTTCCTGTTTTTCCTCTTACTAATTCTGTTATATCCGGATTCTTTTTTTGTGGCATTATAGATGAACCTGTAGAAAATGCATCATCTAATTCTATAAATTTAAATTCCCATGAACACCACATTACTATTTCTTCACTTAATCTTGATAAATGCATCATTATTATTGATACATCAGATATAAATTCTATAGCAAAGTCCCTGTCTGATACACCATCTAAACTGTTTTTTGTAATGTCTGAAAATCCTAATAAATCTTTTACATAATTTCTGTCTAAGTTATATGTTGTACCTGCTAATGCACAACTACCAAGTGGCATTATGTTTGTCCTGTTATAGGTTTGTTCTAATCTTTCTATATCTCTTAAGAGCATTTCTACATATGCCATTAAATGATGTGCAAATGTAATTGGTTGTGCTCTTTGCATGTGTGTATATCCAGGCATTACTGTTTCTGTATTTTCTTCTGCTTTTTTTACTAATGTGATTATTAATTCTTTTATTAATTTAATAATATCTTGTATTTCGTTTTTTAAATACATTCTAATATCTAAAGCAACTTGATCATTTCTACTTCTTGCAGTATGTAATCTCTTTCCAGTACTTCCTATTCTTTTTGTTAATTCACTTTCTATAAACATATGAATATCTTCTGCATCTTTATCTATTTCTAAAGTATTATTTTCTATATCTTCTAATATTTTGTTTAGCTCGCCTACAATTTTTTTGCTTTCACTTTCTTCTATTATTCCTTGTTTTGCAAGCATTTTGCTATGTGCTATACTTCCTGTAATATCTTCTTTATACATTCTTTGGTCAAATCTAATAGATGAATTAAAATCATTTGTTTTACTATCAATCTCTTTTTTAAACCTGCCTTCCCATAGCATAATATTTATTCCTCCTTTTCTTCTGATTTTATTAATTTAATTATTTACTTTTTTTATTATTTTCTAGCATTTTAGCTCTTACTCTAGTTGGTAAAGAATAAATATTTATAAATCCTTCTGAATCTTTTTGATTGAAGCTTTCATCTTCTCCAAATGAAGCTATTTCTGTTGAATGTAATGAATATGGACTAGATACTCCTGCATTTATGATGTTTCCTTTATATAATTTTAATTTTACTGTTCCTGTTACATTTTCTTGTGTTTTATCAATAAATGCAGATAAAGCTTCTCTTAATGGAGTAAACCATTTTGCATCATATAGAAGTTCTCCAAATTTATCAGAAATTCCTTGTTTATAGTTCATTGTGTCTTTATCTAAGCAAAGTGTTTCTAATATTTCATGAGCTTTATATATTATAGTTCCTCCTGGTGTTTCATACACTCCTCTTGATTTCATTCCAACTAATCTGTTTTCTACTATATCAATTATTCCTATACCGTTTTTTCCACCTATTTCGTTTAGTTTTGTTATTATTTCTAATAAACTTAATTTTTCGCCATTTAATGCTATTGGTAATCCTTTTTCAAAATCTAGAGTTATACATTCTTCTTTATCTGGTGCTTTTTGTGGCGTAACACCCATTTCTAAAATTTTATCATATTGTGGCTCATTTTTAGGGTCTTCTAAGTCTAATCCTTCATGTGATAAATGCCATATATTTTTATCTTTAGAATAATTTGTTTCTCTGTTTATTTTTAATGGGATATTATGCTTTTCAGCATATTCTATTTCTTTCTCCCTACTATTCAATTCCCATGTTCTCCATGGAACTATAACTGGCATATCTGGCGCAAATGCTTTTATTCCAAGTTCAAATCTTACTTGGTCATTTCCTTTTCCAGTACAGCCATGGCATATAGCGTCTGCTCCTTCTTTTTTTGCTATTTCTACTAACTTTTTAGCAATAAGTGGTCTTGAAAATGGTGTTCCAAGTAAATATTCATTTTCATATTTAGCACCAGCTTTTATTGCTTCTGCTATATAATCATTTACTATTTCTTCTTTTAAATCTAAAACATATACTTTTGATGCTCCTGTTTTAATAGCCTTTTCTTCTAACCCCTCAAGTTCAGATTCTCCTTGTCCAACATCTCCTGAAACGGCTATTACTTCACATCCTTTATAATTTTCTTTTAACCATTCAATCATTACAGAAGTATCTAATCCTCCTGAATATGCTAATACTATTTTTTTATAATTCATTTTTCATTCCTCCTATAGTTTTTAATTTTATTTATTTTTTTCTGTGGCTATAGCACCTGTCTTCGCTTAGACCACCCACTATAGAAGAATTTCTCGTATTTTACTACTTTAATCTTCATTTTATTTTCCCTTCTTTATATAGTCAAAAAAAGCATCTCTGGGAAATCCAGAGACGCTTTTTTTCGTGGTACCACTCTAGTTACATATATTATTTATAAATATATGTCACTCTCTCCTTTAACGCAGGACCTACGAATTGTTATACTTTAAATTAATTTATTTCCAACAATCACTCATGAGTTCTTTTCATTATATTACTCCATTACTAGGCTTACACCATACCCTAGCTCGCTATAACTTCATAATATACTACTCTCTCAATCATCGATTTTTATATTTTATTTTTTAGCTACATTTTTATCTTACCATCTTTTCATGGTTATGTCAACCCTCCATTTTATTTATTTACATGTTGTTATAACATTTATTCTGTAATATCTAAAATATCATATATGCTAATATCTTCAGTTTTATTAATCTGTATTCTCTTTTTTATATAATCAATATTAGTTATGTTTCCTGTAACTTCAACATATTTTTTGTTTTTATAATATTTTATGCTAACTATGTCTCCTTGTTTTACTCTATTAAATTTATTTTCTAACTCTTCTAAACTTTCTTCTGATAATTCTATTCTTTCTACTTCTTCCCTTTCTTTTTCTACTTTTCTTAATGCTTCTTTCAAACCTTTTAAGGCATCAAATGGAAGAAACTGTTTTGCTCTTTCTACTCTATTCACCACCGATTATGACCTCCTATTAGTTTATTTCTAAGCATTGTTGTAGCTCCATTCTCAAAATCCATTCCTCTTAGAATTTTATTTTTTCCCATTTTGTTTTTAATTTCACACATTGCAAGTTCTAATTTTCTTTCTTTGTCTACTTTTTCTTGGTCAACAAATAAACTTAATTGTATATTTTCTGTTTCTACCACATTTCCAAAACTAATTCCAATTCTTCTTATTCCTATATTTCTATTAGTGGTATTATCATATATGTTTAAAAAATTTTTTAACAACTCTGAATATACATTAGTGTATCTCATAATCTTCCTAGAGCCTCCTGTAGCTGGTATTACGTTTTTGGAATAGCCAATATATAAATGTACCACATCTGTTAATAAATTATTTTCTATTAATCTTAAACTTCCGAGCTCAATCATTTCTTTTAACACTAATCTAGCTTTTTCGAATGAATAATCCTCAAATAATACTTGGCTATTAGAAATAGAGTTTGTTTTAGGTGTATATGCTTTAATGTCTGCAATAGTACAACTTTCCTTGCCCCAGGAATGATCTATTAAATATTCTGCATTTATTCCAAATTCTTTATATAGTTTTTTAGGATCAGTATGTGCTATATCACACATATCATATATTCTCATTTTATTTAATCTTTTCTCTATTCCTTTTCCAATTTGCCAAAAATCAGTAAGTGGTTTATGTTGCCATAATTCTTTTTTATACCTTTCTTCATCCAAATATCCAATATTACTTGTGCTATGTTTTGCTGTGATATCTAATGCAATTTTTGCCAAATACATATTTGTCCCTATTCCTGCAGTAGCTGTAATTCCATATGTATTGTATATATCTTTAATTATTGTTTTTGCAAGTTCTATTGGTGTTTTATGATATAGCTTTAAATAGTCGGTTGCATCCATAAAAGCTTCATCTATAGAATAAACATGTATGTCGTCTTTTGAAAAATATTTAAGATATATTCCATATATTTTTGCTGAATATTCTATATATTTTTTCATTCTAGGCATTGCTATAATATATTTTATATTTGGTGGTATTTCAAAAATTCTGCATCTATTCTTAACTCCTAACATTTTCATTTTTGGAGATACAGCTAAACATATTGTTCCTTTACCTCTTGTCTCATCTGCTACTACTAAGTTTGTATTAAATGGGTCTAATCCTCTTTCAACACATTCAACAGAAGCATAGAATGTTTTTAAATCTATACATAGATACGTTTTTTGCATTTTCTCACTTCCTATTTTTTATATTACATGTCTTTCTATTTTTATTTTAGTTGCATAATTGATTTTGCGTAACCCTCTTGCTTTGTATTTATATTATATCATTTTCGTCGCCTGAAGTAAACGTTTGTTTGTGTTTTGTTTTAAGAAATATTTACCAAATTTGGTATAATATGGTAAATATTCTTAATTTATCCTATGAAACCCTAAACAAAGAAAAACAATTTTTATATACATATGATGCTATACTAAAAAATGTCTTTTTTTCCACTGTTCGCTCACATACAATATTTGATTTTCCTATTTCTTTTCCATCTAATTTATAAATTATTTCTCCTACCTTTTGTCCTTCGTATAGTGGTGCCACTAAATTTTCATCTATATTAACAGCCTGTTCTATATTCTTATCTTCACCTTTTTTTAGTAATGTTCCTACATCGCTTTCTAGAACAAGATTAACAGTAGAATTAACTCCTTTTGTTACATTAGCTTCATTTATAACTGTTCCCTTAGTTCCAAGTTCTTTATATTGATAATTACTAAAGCCATAATCCAATAGTTTTTGTGCTTCTGCAAAACGTATTTTAGTTGTTGGTGCTTTCATTATAACGGCTATTAGTGACAACCCGTCTCTTGTTGCACTTGCTGATAAATTATATAAAGCAATAGATGTAGACCCTGTTTTTAATCCTGTTGCCCCTTTATAATTTCTGATTAATTTATTTGTATTAACAAGTTCAGATTCTCCATTTCTTAACGAGTCCATCCAAATTGTCGTATAGTTTAATATTGTAGGATGATTATTTAAAAGTTCTCTAGACATTAATGCAATATCATATGCTGATGTTACATGACCATCCTCATCTATACCATGGCAATTTTTAAATGTAGTATCATTCATTCCAAGTTCTTTTGCTCTTTCATTCATTTTATCTACAAAAGCTTCTTGGCTTCCACATAAATAATCTGCCATTGCAACAGTACAGTCATTTGCCGAAACTACACATATTGCTTTTAACATTTCATCAACAGTTAATTCTTCACCAACTTCTAGCCATATTTGAGAGCCACCCATTCCTGCTGCATCTTCTGTGCATGGTACTTTATCTTCTAAAGATATTTGCCCAGAATCTAGAGCTTCCATAATTAACAAAATACTCATAACTTTTGTAACACTTGCTGGTCTTAGCTTTTCGTGTGCATTGTGTTCATACAATACTTGCCCTGTTTTTTGTTCTATTAAAATAGCTCCTTCTGATTCTAAATTTAAGCTATTACTACTTTTATTATCCTCTGCTTTTTCTTCTTTATCTGATTCTGCTGATGTTTCTTTTGTATTATTTGTTTTTGCTTCTGTTTCTTCATCTTCTCCGTCTTTGTGGTTTACTTTTGCCGATGTTTCTTTTGATAATGGCTCACTTTCAGATGACCACACATATACAGTATCATCTGAAGCTAACACAACTGAAAAAGTAAATATAGTAAAAATGATTAATAAAGAACTTATTATTCTTATAATCTTTTTATTTAGCCACATAAAAAATACCTCCTAACATATGTTATTAACATTATATTTAAGAGATATTTTTTTATTACTTTTTATTTAATCTGATTCTCTCCCTGGGTTTAGCCTTAGTACCTTTCTCATATTATTATATTTTTTCCATCCTATCATAATCTCATTTTTTATTTTTACATATATTACTGCAACAAATAAAGATGCAAAAAATATAATAATTTGTATTGTATTGTTTAGTATATTGTTGTTAACTGTTACATATTTATTAAATATATTTATAAATATTACATGCAATATATAAATGTATGTAGAATATTTTCTTCCTATTTTAGCTAGTATATTTTTAGAACTTACTTGCTTTGCTTGAATAGCAAATAAAAATACCGCTACTGCAAAAAATGTTGTACTAATATAAATTTCCCCTATTGCATCTTTACCATGGCTATTTAAAATATGTTCTTCCATTACACTAGTAAATCCAAATATAGGTATTAATATTGCTAATGCCTTTATTGGAATTTTTTTTGCTATTTTGTCTTTATTTTTATATAATAAATCTCCTAATAGAAAATATGGTAAACCTACAAATAGATAATTTCTCATATAAATTGGATCAAAATTTTTATTTAATAATGCTATTGAATATTCACCATATATAAGGTTAACACCTAATAATACTGGTATTAAGAAATATAAAAATTTTCTTATTTTTATTTTGTCTGCAAGATATACAATAATAAGTACATATAGAAGTGCATTTAAATACCATAAATGAAATCCAAATGGAGAACTATTATATAAAAGACTATTTTTTATATCTTCTTTACTTGGAATTTTTGGATTGCCATTTAAAATCATTTCAAATACAAAATATAATAAATTAGATAATATTATAAGTATAAATACTTTTTTGATTTGCTTTAATGGCTTTTTTGATGTTTTATAATAAAAAAATCCAGTTATCATAAAAAATATAGGAACAGCTATTCTACATAAGGGTGTTACTATATTCCCAAGTTTATCTTTATATGAAATATGAATACATATAACTAAAAATGCACATATTGCTTTTAACACGTCTAAATTGCTTAGTCTTTTATTCTCTATATTTTCCATTTAATTACCTCATTTAATGTTTTAGCTATTATAATATATCATCTTTTTTGCTTAGTTTCAACCTATATTGATGTCTTAATCGGTTAAATTGCTAAAAAAATTTGTTAACATTCACAGCTTTAGAAATTCAAAACATGTATTGTTCGCTTTTTATTCCAAGCTGTGAATTGTAACAAATTTTTTTATATTATAATACATTTTTTATTATTGATTATTATTATTGTTTTCATTATTTGTTTCATCATACTCATATTCATAATCTTCTTGTACTATTGGTTCTTCCTTTTGATTATTTATTTGTCCATGATATTGTATTCTGTTTCTTCTTGGATGTATCCTATTTGATGGTTGGGGTTGAGTTTGATTTTGATTTAAGTTTTGATTCATACTAGCATTTTGTATTGTTTCTGTAATATTATCTAATCTTTCTTTAGTTTCTTTATGTTCTCTTTCTTCTCGCTTTATTTCTTCTTTTCTTTCTTCCTTTTTATTTTGCATAGCTTTGTTTAAATAGCAATTTACCTTTTCTATTAAATCTGGTACATAATCAACAAGTCTATCTAAGCTAGACGAATGATTTACTGGTAATAATTTTACATTGTTTTGTGTTACTACCAAAAAAGCTATTGGAGAAATACTAACTCCTGCTCCGGCTCCTCCTCCGAATGGCAATCTATACTGTACTTGCTCTTCTTTTTCTTTTTTGGTATATTCATCAACTGTTTCTCCTCTAAATTCACTACCTCCTGCTGCAAATCCTAAACCCACTTTAGAAATTGGTATTATTACCATATTATTACTTGTTTCGATTGGCTCTCCAACTATTGTATTTACATCTATCATGTCTTTTATACTGTCCATAGCAGTTAGCATAAGTCCTTCTATTGGATGTTCATTCATTTTTATCAACACTCCTTTTCTTTTTACCAATAATATGTACCAAATTTAGTTAATTTATACACTATAATTAACTTTATTGGTTAATTCTTTTTTCTTAAATTTATTTTTTTTATATATTCTAAACACAACTTTTAGAATACTAGATATTCTAAAGCTTAATATGCTACTCAATTTAATATGATATTTATTACCATTGTTATAAATAGGTTTTACTAAATATTCTATTTCATCTATATCTTTTATATTTACATTTTTTGATAAGATTATAGATAAAATTGTACATATTAGGGGAATTAAATAGGTGGTTAGAATTATATTTTCCAAACCTATGTCTATTTTAAGGTTTAATTTTTTTATATTTGGCTTTATTTTTATTATTTCTTTTAAATTCGAAAAACTAAAATCTTGTTCTAATTTTTTTATATCAATTCTTTCTAGATGCATTTTTGTGTATATTTTTCTAAGTCTTAGTCTGTTTAAATGAATCGAAATCCATTTTACTTTATTAAGAAAAAGTAATGAAATAATTACTTCATATTTATTGTTAATAAATTCATTTTTGGAATTAGATATTTCAAAATTTTCAATTTCTATTTGTATGTTTGAAAATACTACTAAAATTGTTACAATTATTAGAATGGCTAAAATTATTCCTAAAAAGAAAACTAGTATCATATAACCACCTTCTTAGTTAAAGTTATATAACACTAGTTTTTCCATTTTTTTCTTTTTTTAAACCATTTTACTTTCTTTTTTATAATTTATTAACTAATTTTTTTATTAGTTTCTGCATTATTCTTTTTATTATTTTTTTCAACGGTTATGTTTCCAAAAAGTTTTTCTTGTGATGTTAGTACTTTACTTCTTCTTGAAAGTTCAAGAAGTCCTGTAAATGCTGTTACGATTTCTGGTTTAGAGCATTTTTTTGAAGAAAATAAATTGTTAAATACAAATCTTTTATGATGTAATAATTCTCTAAACATTGTTTTTACTTTATCTGCTACTGTAAAAGTTTCTGTAATAGCAATTTTTTCTATATTTTTTGCATTTTCGTTTAATCTTGAAGCATTTTTATTTACTATTTCTGAATATATATCTGATATTGTATCTTTTTTATATTCTTTTTCTAATTTTTGTTTTGGTAATTCTATTATTTCTGGAGCTTTAAAAACTGTATCTCCGCTATCTTCATACATTTTACGTAATGTTTTAGTAATTTCTTTATATCTTTTGTATTCAAGTATTCTTTGTAAAAGTTCTTCTTCTGTAAGTTCTTTTTCATCTTCTACTTGATTTGGTAATAGATTTTTAGATTTGATATAAAGAAGTGTTGATGCCATTACTAGAAACTCGCTAGTTACTTCTAAGTTCATTTTTTCCATTTCATTTATATATTCTATATATTGGTCTGTTATTTTACTTAGATTAATTTCATATATATTCATTTTATTTTTATCTATTAAATGGCATAGTAAATCTAGAGGACCTTCAAAGTTCTCTAGTTTTACTTTATATTTATTTGTTTCTAATGTTAATATATTTTGCATTTTATTCTCCCGTTTTTTCTATTGCAATCTTTATTAAATCTAATTTATATCCTTTTTTTAATAAATATTGGATTATATCTTGTTCTTCCATGCCATTACTTTTTTTAATGATAATATTCTTAGCCGAATTTATTTCATATTCTTCTAATGTATCTGCATTTTTATAAAAATAGTCATCTACTAAATCTTTATTTAATCCCTTAGATACTAGTTTGTATTTAAGTTCTTTTAATGATAGATTTCTTATATTAATAAATTCTGATACAGACCTTTCAATATAATTGTTATCATCAATATATCCGTTTTCTTTTAAATCTTCAATAACATCATCTAATAATTCTTGATCATCAATATTACTAAACTTTCTTCTTACTTCTTGCTCTGTTCTTTTCTTGTACATTATGTATTTCATCACTTTAGTTTTTAATTTATCTAACTTTTCAAACTCTTCTAAATTATATGTCATATTATTTCCTAACTCTCTATCTTATTTTTGTATTACTCTTTAGGTTCTTTTTCTTGCTCTTGATCTACTTCTTGATCATCTCCTAAACTTTTTTCAAAAGCTGCATTAAAGTTATCTCTTATTTTTTGTTCAACTTCTTTTGCCACATCTGGATTTTCAGCTAAGTATTTCTTTACATTTTCTCTACCTTGTCCAATTCTTTCTCCGTTATAGCTAAACCAAGAACCTGCTTTATCTATAATATCTAAGTTTACTGCTATATCTAAAATATTTCCTTCTTTAGAAATTCCTTTTCCATAAATAATATCAAATTCTGCTTCTCTGAATGGTGGAGCAACTTTATTTTTTACAACTTTTACTCTAGCTCTATTTCCTATAACTTCACCATCTTGTTTTATGTTTTCTATTCTTCTAATATCTAGTCTTACAGATGCATAATATTTTAATGCTCTACCACCAGCTGTTGTTTCTGGATTTCCAAACATAACACCAACTTTTTCTCTTAATTGGTTTATAAATACAACAACTGCTTTTGATTTATTTATAACACCTGCAAGTTTTCTTAAAGCTTGTGACATAAGTCTTGCTTGTAATCCAACATGTGCATCTCCCATGTCTCCATCTATTTCAGCTTTTGGTACTAGAGCTGCAACAGAGTCTACTACAATTATATCTACTGCACCACTTCTTACTAGTGCTTCTGTAATCTCTAGTGCTTGCTCTCCTGTATCTGGTTGTGAAACTATTAGATTATCTATATCTACCCCTAAATGTTTTGAATAAACTGGATCAAGAGCATGTTCTGCATCGATAAATGCTGCTTCTCCACCTAATTTTTGAGCTTCTGCTATCATATGTAATGCAAGTGTAGTTTTTCCTGATGATTCAGGTCCATATACTTCCACTATTCTACCTCTAGGAATTCCTCCTATACCTAATGCTATATCTAGACTTAAAGCTCCTGTTGGAATTGCTTCTACTTCCATTGCTCCAAAGTCTCCTAATTTCATTACTGAACCTTTGCCAAATTGTTTTTCTATTTGACCTAAAGCTGCCTCTAATGCTCTCATTTTTTCTGGGTTTTGATTACTCATTTATTTCTTCCTCCTTATAAACAACTGTTTGTATTATATACTATTATTTTTATTTGTCAAGAGTTTTTTTATTAATATTTTTTTACTGTCTATACCATGTTTCAAAATTATTGTATACTGTATAATTATTTGGAATAATTGAACCTGTTAATCTAATACTATAAACAACTTTATCTATATTTCTATATAAACAAATATAAGGCATTTCATCTTCAAAAATTTGTACTATTCTGTTGTATTTTTCTTTTAAAGTATTTTCGTCAGATATGTTTTTAACTTCATTTAATATTGACGTCATTTCTTCATTTTCATAATTAGCTATATTGTTTTTTCCAAAGAAATACGATAAATCTGGACTGTATCCATTATTTATACCTGTTATTATCATTTCATAATTTTTATTTTGTAAGTAATTTTTGTAAGATGAATTTGATACTCTGTTTACATATACATTTATTCCAATATCTTCTAATTGTTTTTCTATTTCTTCAGCCACTTTTACTCTTGATTCATTACTTGAATCAACGACTAAATTAATATTTAAATATTCCGTTGTGTAGTTCTCTGTTTTTCTCCAATATCCATATCTGTATTCCCAACCAGCATCTTCTAATATTTCTCTTGCTTTTTCTTTGTCATAGTCTGATTTTCCCTCTTTATTATATAGATAACTACCATAATCTATTGGGAATGATGATACATAATTATTGTTACTAAATACAGAAGAGTTAATTTTCTTTTTATTTATAGCATAATCAATTGCTTTTCTTACTGCCTTATCTGCTAAAGGACCCTCAGAGCAATTAAAACTAATAAAATCAAGTTCTCTTCCCTTATATTGTGTGGTATTAAATCCTATTGTTCCTATATAGTCTTTTACATTAGTTTTAGAAGTACATACTAAATCTATATTTCCAATTTTTAAACTATTATAAGCATCACCCATAGTATCAAAAAAAGTAAGAACTATTCTATCAATTTTAAGCTCAACATTATTTGGATTTTCCCAATTTTCATTTTTAGATAATTCCATTGATTCTTTAGTTGCTGCTGTTACTTTATACATTCCAGTAGCTATTGGGGCTAATCTTGATTTATAAAAGTTTTCATCTTTAAATTGTGTGCTTGATACTATCGGAAATATTAAATTATATTCAAAAAATGGTTCTTCTTTTTTTAACACAAGTCTTATAGTATTTCCGTCTATTATTTCAACTGATTTTACATTTTGTACATTGTCTGAATACACAGATTTACCTTCTTGTAATTTTTCAATTGTAAATTTAACATCACTACCAGTAACTTGTGTTCCATCTTCCCATTTAACATTGTCTTTAAGCTTTACTAAATAAGTGGTTGCATCTAATTTAGACCACTCTGCAGCTAATCCATTTTCTATTTTATAATCTTGTGTGATTTTTAATAATGGTTCATATAGTAATGTAGACAAATTAATAATATCTTTGTTATCAGTAATAAGTGGATTTATATTATCAAAATCTGAAATTCCTATATTTAAAATTGACTCTGTAGTTTGTGCATTTTGTTGTACTGTATTTTCTGCTATTTGAGTATTTTCTTTATTTTCATAATTAATTTTATATATGGCAAATCCAATTATAAATACTACAAACACTATAAAAATATACTTAATTATATTTGATTTCATATAGCCTCCTTGCTATATAAATATATAACATAAATCAGTTTTTTTCAACTATTTTAAAACAAAAAGAGACACAAATAAAATGTGCCCCCTATATATTCAATTTTCTTTTTTATTATTTTCTTGATTCAACAATAAGTTTTATACCTGTTCTATCTTCTCCTTCCACTTCAACTTCTGCAAATGCAGGTATACATACTAAGTCCACCCCTGCTGGTGCTACAAATCCTCTTGCTATTGCTACAGCCTTCACCGCTTGATTAAGTGCTCCTGCTCCTATTGCTTGCATTTCTGCTTTGTTAGATTCTTTTACCAAACCTGCAATAGCTCCTGCTACTGAATTTGGATTTGATTTTGATGAGATTTTTAAAATTTCCATTCTTGCCTCCTATATTTTTTTATTTGTTTTATTTAACAATTATATTTATATTACAATTTCTGGAAATTGTCTATAGGTTTTTGGAAAAAAAAGGAAATTTTCATCGTTCGATTTCGACATTATTTGCGTTTTACTAATAGCTTATTCTTTGGACCCTTTCTGGTTTGTTTGTTTCATCATTTAATTCAAAAATACATCCATTTAATTTGGCTTCACCTTCTGCCAATTTATATCTTTCTGGTAATGATGTAGTAAATCTTTTTATAGATGCATTCATATCCATTCCTATAACAGATTCCTTAGGCCCTGTCATACCTAAATCTGTTATATATGCTGTACCACCTTCTGTTATCTCTTCATCTGCAGTTTGTACATGAGTATGTGTTCCAAAGATAATATTTATTTTGCCATCTAAAAAGTATTTCATTGCAATCTTTTCAGCTGTTGCTTCAGCATGAAAATCTAAAATGATTATATCAACTTCTTTACTTAGTTTATTTACTAAGTCTTCTGCTATTGTAAATGGATTTTCAGATAAAACATTCATATCTGTTCTTCCTATTAAATTCATAACTGCTATTTTCTTGCCTTTACATTCATAAATTCCATATCCTTTTCCAGGTACTCCTCTAGAATAATTTGCTGGTCTTAACAATATTTTATCATTTATAAATGAAAAGATATCTCTTTTTCCCCATGTATGATTTCCCATTGTTAAAACGTCTATCTTCATAGATTTTAATGTATTAAAATCTTTTGTAGTAAGTCCCATTCCTCCTGATGTATTTTCTGCATTTACAACTACAAAATCTATATTATTTTCTTGGATTAATCTTGGTAACATTTCTTTTAATTTATTAAGTCCTATGTTTCCTACAATATCCCCTATTGCTAATATTTTCATTCTTACATTTCACACTCCTCTACATTTCCTTGTGCATTATATCATACATGTTGTATTATTGTAAATTTTCTATGGATTAATTAATTTACTTATTTCTCTTATATTAAATATTTTGATAATATGCTTTTATTTTATCTAGTTCTTCAATTAATTTTTCTTTTTTAGCATTATCAGTTGTTATTGCTATTTCAGATTCTAATTTAGTAATTTGAAAACTTAATAATAATTTATTATTTGAGTATATTGTTTTATTTATATCAGTTTTGTTTTGTTTTTCTTCTAATTTATCAATTCTTGTTTTTAAAGCTTTACTATGCCCCTCTAATTTTTCTTTAATTTCATTTGACTCTCTTTTATGAAGTCTAGCTTCAGAATTTCCCATTCTCTTAGGTGCTTTTTTCATTGTTTTTGCTTCTTGTTTTGACTTTATCAATGCTTTTTTAAGCTTTTCTTTTTCTTTTGTATATTTGTCATATTCAAACTGTTCTCTTTCTGTTTCAGCATCTTTTTGTTTTTTATATGAAGTATAATTACCTTTATATTTTTTTACTTTTCCATTTTCAATTTCTATAATTGATGTGCATACCTTATCTAACAAATTTCTATCATGTGATATTACTAAAACAATTCCATTATATTCATTAAGGTTTTCTATAAGGTTTTCTATATTGTAAATATCCAAATTTGTTGAAGGCTCATCAGCTAATAATATATTTGAATTTTTTTCTGTTCTTTCGTTTATTATTTCGAGCATTTTTTCTCCGCCACTTAATGAATCTGTCCTATTTTTTTCAATATCATCAAGCTGTTTTATAAATGATATATTTCCTATTACTTGTACTTTACCTTTATCATAATCCATTTCATTTGCAATTATTTTTAGTAAAGTGGTCTTACCGCTTCCATTTATTCCTACTATTCCAACTTTTTCGTTTTCATTTATTTCAATATTTTCAATATTCAATATTTCTCTATCTCCAAAATATTTTATAACATTTAATAGCTTTATTTTACACATGAAAAATCCCTCCTTTTTTCATACTTAAGAAGGGATATTATACTATATTTCTATAATAACTGCAACTTAATAATTATAAAAATATATTATTCAATTTTTCCGGCCAATTCATTTTGACGTTTATATAAATATACATTTACCAAAACCGTTATTAATAAATATATTGCAGCTATCATTGTAAGTACTATATAAACTGATATAATCTGCGTAGTTTTTGCATAAAGAATTAGTAATCCTATACTTATTATAGAAAATATCATCGGAAATATCAAATTAAAGTTTTGTTTTACTACAGCATATTCTGAATCCCATTGTAATTTTGGTCTTTTTAAATCTATTAATAACATTAAAAAGCTTTGTGCTATATTCATAATCATAGAAATTACAAATACCACTATTAAATCTAATATAGATGTTTTTAATAAATATTCGCTAACAGTTAATACTATGATAATTGAAAATAAGTTCATTACTATGTTTGGAATAGTTTTATATATATATTGTTTATATAATGGTACTGGTATGTACTTCATAAATATTGCATTTTTTCCATCTCTTGATATTGCTGTTATTGATATGTATACGACCATTGAAAAGAATTGGGTTATTCCTATTATAGTTAATAGTATTACTCCATTAGCATTTACAGTTGATAAAGCTTTCATTATTTCATTTATGGTTTCTTCATCAAAACTGATTAATACTAAAGCAATACATAATATAGGTAGTAGTATTGCTGGTAATACACATTGTACTAAGTACACTGGATTTCTTAGTAATGTTTTAAACTCTTTTGCAACATATCTTCTTCCAACACCTTTTCTTTTTGTAGCTGTTTTAATTTTTTTCTTTTTCTTCTTATTTTCTCCACTAAATAAACTTCCTACTAAGCCTTTAAAATATAGTTTTTGTGATAGTAAAGCATATACGGCATATGCAATAGCAGTTATCCCTATCACTCTTGCAAATTCTAAAATCATTGTAAAAATATTATTACTTAAAATTGCATTAATAGAATATTTTAAAGTTGGAAAATATCCTTTTATAAGTTCTATCATGCCATTGGCTTTAGTTAGCATTTGAGCCAATTGCTCATCTGAAATAGATTGTTCATCTATTTTCACCATAGCTATTGAAAATGCTATTGTAATCGCAAACACTAGAAAAGTTGTAAATAATTGAAATTTATTTTTGTTTTTTGTTATTTTAGAAAAACTCATTAATATCATTACAATTAAAGATAATAACACTGTAGGCAAAATTGGGAGTAATATTAATGTTATTAATACAGGTGCATAAAACATTGGCCCACAATTCATTTTAAAGCCATATACTATAAGTGGTATTAATCCTACAATTATTTCTATAAAATATTGTACAATTATTATTACATTAGTCCTTGCAATTATTATTTGATACGGTTTAAGTGGCAGTGGTAATATATATTCTGTATCTTTTGTAAAATATAGCATATTTACACTAGAAAAAACTGATTGTATTATTGTTAAAATCAGTACTAAAAATAGTACTAATCCAACAAATGTTGTTTCTTGATGTGATTGCTCTAATACATCTATCATATTAGAACTAAAAAATCCTATTATTCCTGCTATAATTACAAAAAGAATGAAATATAAAATTCTTCTTATTTTTTTATTCTTCTTAGCATTTTCATAATATCTTGATTGCATTCTTTGTAGGGAAGTTTTTAAGAACACAATTGTTAATAAAATTGTTTTAATCATCTTCTGTAATCTCCAAGAATAATTCTTCTAAAGATGTTTCTTCTTTGAATTTTGCTTTCATTTCTTCAAAAGTACCAACAGACACTAACTTTCCTTTATTGATAATCCCTACCCTATCACATAATCTTTCAGCAACATCTAATATATGAGTTGAGAAAAATACAGCATTTCCATTTTTAGTATGTTCTCTCATCATTTCTTTTAAATCAAATGAAGACTTTGGATCTAAACCAGTCATTGGCTCATCTAAAATCCAGTTCTTAGGATTTGATATAAGTGCACCACATATAACTATTTTTTGTCTCATTCCATGAGAATAACTTTCGATAGTGTTGTTTAAATTGTCATATATTTCAAATTTTTTAGTTAATTTTTCTATTCTTTCTTGACTTTCTTCAATTGGCACATCATAAATTTCTGCTAAAAAATTCAAGTATTCAATTCCTTTAAGTTTTAAAAATATATCTGGGCTGTCTGGCACAAATCCAAATCTTTTCTTTGCCTCTATAGGATTGCTTCTTATACTATATCCATCTACTAAAATATCTCCACCGTCAGGTTCTAAAATTCCTGTTATCATTCTTATTGTAGTTGTTTTCCCTGCACCATTTGGTCCTAAGAATCCAAATATTTCCCCATCTTTTATCTCTAAATTTAAAGAGTCAACTGATTTTTGGTTTTTTACATATGATTTTGAAACATTTTTTATCTCTATCATATTTTCCTCCTATAAACATTTAATTTACTTTTTAATTTTACAATCCGCTTATTTATTTATAATTCATTAATAATCATATTATATCAAAAAGTATATTATTGGTCTATTTATTTCTTAGTTTTTAATCAATTTTACTTCTATAATGAAAAAAATTCAATAAGTATATAAAATAATATTATAGTTACTTATTGAATTTCTATGATTTATCATACATTCTTTTTATTTTCAAATACTTGATCCATATATTCATCAGGATATACATTATCTAGAAATATATCTACACTGCTATTTGCAGGTATTTCATCTAACCTTTCTTTTTGTCTTATAGCTGCCATTGAAGAAATTGTAATATTAAATACCATAAAAATTGCTACACTTGTTGTCATTATTTTTATTTTATGACTTTTTATAAATTCTTCTATTTTAGGTATGATAGGTTCTATATATTTTACATATAATAATCCTGCTATTCCCCAATACGTACAATGAAAAATTGTTGTTCTTCCATTAATATTAAAGATCCATTCTGAATAATCCCATGAAATTGTTCCAAATATTTTTTCCTGTATATATGAACATAAATACTCTGTTATTCCTCCTAAAATAAAAGAAAAAATAAATACCTTTTTCTTATCTCTTGTTTTTACTATATTAAAAAATATATAATATACAATAATCCCGATTCCATATACTGGCGTAAATGGACCATATATTAAACCTTGTCTTGAAACAAAATGTCCATTTTGTACTAATCCAACTATCATTTCTACTATATATCCTAGCACACTCCCAATCATAAATATAACAAATATTTTAAATACTTCATTAAACTTACTTTGTTTTTCCATATACATCACCTTTTATTATGATTTTGTAAGTTTAATATATCAGCCATTTATTAATTATCTTTTTACATCTTATTAAAATATTCTTAATTTTATAAAATAAGAATAAAGACTACCTTAAGTCTGATTACTGGACTCCAAGATAGTCTGGTGTTTTATTTATTTTACTTCATTTTCTATTAGTTATTATTATCTTTATTCATCAATAATTGTGTTATCATCCAAACTGTTTTCTCATAATTTAAAAGATATTCATCCATTAAAGCTGATGTAGAATATTTATTTTGATTGTCTGCATCTTCTTTTATTTTAGTCACATTTTCTATTAAAATATTATAGTCTTTTAAAATTGTTTCATATATATGCTTTGAACATTTTTTCTCATTACTTGCTTCACTAATTTGCGCAGTATTTAAATAATCTTTCATTGTTCCTAAAGGCATTTGCCCCATGCTTAATATATGTTCTGCAATTTCATCTATTTGTTCATTTATTTCATCATATAATTCTTCTAATTTACTATGCACATTAAAAAAATCTTCTCCAATAATATTCCAATGATAATTTTGTAATTTTCTATAAAAAACATTTAAATTAGATAAAAATAAATTTAGGTCTTCAGTAATCATATATATTCCCTCTTTCTTTTTTAATATATATAAATTATGACCTAAATTCATTTTTTTATTCATTTATTAATTTTATTCTTTCATTGCTTTTACCGCTTCTTCTGCTGTTTTATCTTTATCCAATTTATTTATTATAAATATAATGATTGCCACAATTAGAAATGTTAAACCATATATTAGCAAACTAAATTTCCAATTACCTTTTACTAAATTGCTACCAGCAAATGTTGATGATATAACTGACGGAAATCTAGCAAATGTAGAAATTAATATAAATCTAAGTGGTTTTAATGGTAATAGTCCTGCTATGTATACAAGAAGATCTTTAGGAGTTCCTGGTATGATAAATAATAATATCATAATATATTCAATCTTCTTTGGATTTTTAAATAGTTTACTATTCTCTATTTTTTCTATTCTTTCTTCACTACAAAAGCTGTATACAAATCTTCTTCCATATTTTCTTACAGTAAAGAATACTAAAGCAGAAATTATAGCTGCTGAAATAGTTATAAATAAGAAACCGCCTAATCCTCCATAGCACATACCTGCTAAAAATTCAATTGGCTCTCCTGGTAAAATTATTAAAAATATTTGTGCAAATTGTAATCCAAATAAAGCTAAATACCCCATAATTCCCAAATCGGTAACATGCTCTTTAAAATCTATTTGTCCTTCTGGTGTACTTAAATTTTTAATTACAGGGAATAAATAAATTATTAATCCAACTATTAAAGCTATTACTATTATCATTAATGTATATTTAAATACCTTTGTTCTCTTACTCATTTTATTTTCTTTCCTTTTTGTCTTTCTATTTTTCGCTTACTAGTATATCACTATTTAAGAAAAAATCTATTTATTTTTTCTTAATTTTTATTAATATATTTAACTCTTTGTAAAAATATGAAAGGATATATATCAGGCATTTTAATATATATCCTTTTAATATTAATTTTCTTTTTCTACTTTATATGTTCTTAAATCTGGTGTATCTATATTTCTTACGTTATTCATTGCTACATTATTGTACTCTACAGTACAATTTAAATATTCTCTTTTTACTACTAATCCTGTTTCTTTATCAATCCATGTTTTTTGAGAAGAATTCATCATGTTAGGACTACATATTTGTAATATTACATAACATTCTTTTGAATTACATTCTTCTGTATATATTATACTTGTTAGTCCCATGAAAGCTCTACTTTCTTGGTTATTTATACTTTCTTCTAATGGTAGACGTACTTTTGTAATAACTTCAGTGTTATATATAGAGGCTGTTTTTTCTTTTGGATTCCATGTTGTTACTTGATTAGAATCAAGATCTGTTATTGTATTTATATTGTTATTTTTGTCTTCTAAATCCACTCTTTCTACATTGTCTTTTTTATAATATGTCATTTTTTGTATTTCTTCGCCATCTTGTTTTTTCACCATTTCATATGAATAATTTGTAGAACTTCCTATTTCACACATTTGATTATATATACTATTTAAAATAATAAAGTTTCTTGAGAAGAATACACAATATGCTCCAATTAATATAATTACAAGAATTAAAATGAATTTTAATAACCTATGATTTTTTTTCTCTTCTTTTACTTCTACTCTTTTAAATGTTAAATCATTTTCTTTTTCTGCTTCTTCATCTATTTTATTTTTTTCTTTCTTGTTTTCTTTTTGTTTTGTATCTACTTTCTTTTTTTCTTCTTTCTTTGGCTTATCTTTCTTAGCTTTTTCACTGCTTTTTTCTTTTTTTACTTCTTCTATATTTTCTTTACTAGCAGCTTTTTTTGAATTTTTCTTTGTTTCTTTTGTTTTATTATCTTTTTTTAATTCTTTTTCCTCATCTTTTTTTGTTTTCTTTGCTTCTTCTTTTACATCTTTTTTCTCTTCCATGTATTCTCCCCCTTTATTATTACTTTCATTTGCTACATTTTCTACTTTAAATCATTTTATATATTCTATTGGCATTATACCATAAAATACTTTTTTGTAAATATTTAAATTTATACATCTTTTAATTTTATAATATCCTCAGAATGAAGTTTTCCGTGCTCTTGTAATGCTTGTATAACCATACTTATCTTTTAATTTATCAACTACCTCATCTAATTTTTCTTGTTTTTTATTAGATTCATCATTAAATAATGATAATTGTACTTCATCTTTGTCTACTAAATTATCTACTCTTACACCTACTAACCTGATAAATGTGCCTTTTTTATACATTTCATTAAGTAATTCTTTTGCTACTCTATAAATTTCCTTAGTATTAGATGTAGCATATAAAAGCTTTTTTTGATGTGATGAATCTTTGAAATCTTTTGTTCTTAATTGAACATTCACAACATTTGCACACATATTATATTTTCTTAATCTATATGTTACTTGTTCTGTAAGTGTTAACAAAACTTCTTCTAGTTTTTCTTTGCTACCTATATCCATAGGAAGAGTTACAGAATTTCCTATTCCCTTTGGTTTTTCCTTTTGATAATGTACTTCTGAATTATCTATTCCATTAGAATATTCCCACATCATAAGGCCGTGTTTACCAAATTTTTTAATCATTAAATCTCTATCTTGTTTTGCAATATCTCCTATTGTTCTAATTCTCATATTATATAATTTTGGTAAAGTTTTTCTTCCTAACATGAATAATTCTGAAACAGGAAGAGTCCACATTTTACTTGGAATCTCCTCTTCAAATAAAGTGTGAACTTTATCTGGCTTAGTAAAATCGGATGCCATTTTTGCTAATAATTTATTATGAGCAACACCTACATTTACGGTAAATCCCAATTCGTTTTTTATTCTATCTTTTATTTCATATGCTTTATTTATTAAAGTATCATTTCCTAAATAATCTGTCATGTCTAAAAAACATTCATCTATACTATACCTTTCTATTTTATCTGTATATTCAAGTAATATTTTATATAAGTCATTAGAATGTTTCCTATAGTTTTTATATTCTCCTTTAAACACTTGCAAATTTGGACATTTTAATCTTGCTTGATATAAAGTTTCTCCTGTACATACTCCTTTTCTTTTTGCCTTCATGCTTTTTGCCAGTACTATTCCAGATCTTTTTGTTTCATCTCCTCCTATTACAGCTTCAATGTTTCTTATATCAAGCTTTTCTCCATTTGCCAATCTATCTATAGCTGTCCAACTTAAAAAAGCATTATTAACATCAATATGTAATATTTGTCTTTGCTTTATATCCATATTACCACCAATGTAATTATAAAACACAGGTTTGTATATGTCAAATTTCGAATATATTGGATGATTTGCAAAATAGACATACAAAAAGAGACGAACTTATTTTTTGCAAATCAAGTCCATCTCCTTTTTGTAAATTTTATTTTCTTTGGATATTATATTTTTCAGCTATTTCTCCCACAGATTTTTCTATGGCAAATATATCATTATTGTTTTCTATAATTTCATCGCATTTTTCAATGTAAAATTCATTTGTTTCTTGTGCATTTAATCTTTTTTCTGCTATTTCATAATCCACATTGTCTCTTGCTACTATTCTTTCTATTTGCATTTCTCTTTTTGATATTATTCCTACTACACTATTACATAATTTGTCTAATTCGCATTCAAATAGAAGTGGTGCATCTATTATAACTGTATTGTCACTACTTTCTTCTTTTATTACTTGTTTTTCTATTTCTTTTCTTATGTATTTAAATGTACAATTATTTAATTCTTTTCTTTTTTCTGGATCTGTATAAATAATCTCTGCTAAACGTTTCCTTCTTAGTTCTCCTTCTTCATCCACTATATCTTTTCCAAATTTGTCTATTATATCTATTATATAATTTGTTCCTTTTCTTGATAATTTTTTTGCTACTTTATCCGCATTAATTATTTTTACTTTGTATTCTTTCTTTAACATTTTGCAGATTGTACTTTTTCCAGATCCAGAGCTTCCCGTTATTCCTATAACCATCTTTTTCCCTTCTTTATTTTCATTACAATTCGTTTGTTTCTCTATATTATCTCAATTTTATTTGTATAATCTAAATTTGAATATGAATCTGCATAATATCCAAGTGTGTAAATATTTGTTGCTAATATATCTGTTTCAAGCATATCTTTTAAATTTCTATTTGCTACTGTATCCATATATCTCTTTACTGATGTTACAACATTTAGCTTTGGATTAAGTTTCATCATTTCCGAAATTAATTTTTTTCCTTTATTGTTAAAACCTAATACTCTAACATATGGTGTTATTCTTTTAGATGTATCCATTTGTTTTTTTGTTATTCCCATTAAGCTATATAGCAATACTCTTTGTATTCTTGTTTGGGTAAACCTTTTAGTTTTAACTATATTTATTAAATCATTTAAATTATTACATGAATCTGCTGCATTTTTTATTGAACTCTCTAAGCCTTCTGAAACATCTGGAAGCTTTGCTATTTCTTCTTTTGACATTCTTCTTAAATTATATATTATTTCTCTTTCAAATCTTGAAATATCTATAACATAATGGCCCTTTTTTAATTCTTCTCCTAATAATAAATATGATGTTCTTGGCATTACTTTTCTGATATCATTTAATGATCTCGTCATAAGCATTTTTCTTATTGCTGTTGCACTAGCAAATTCATCAACTATATATCTATCATTATATAAAACTTTTTCTCTTTTTATTCCTACAGGAACAATCTTGCTTTTTGTTTTTTTCATTGCCTTTAAATATTCTATACCTAATATATTATTAGAGCCAGTAAGAACATTTGCATATTTTTTTATATCGTTTAAATACATCATTAATGCATTTTCTCTTGCTTTTGGAAATGAGTTTCCTTTTTTTAGTTCATGTCCCAATATTGTTATATATTCTTTTGGTTCATTGTGTAGAACAGTTGCAATATTATTTAATATGGCTATATCTTTTGCTTCCATTCCAAATGACAAACTATCTACAACTCCTAATGAATTTAATATTTTAATTGCTCCTTCTGCAAAATTTTCTGCACTAGATATACTATAAACTGTTGGTAGTTCTATTACTAAATCCACGCCATTTAATAAAGCCATTCTTGCCTTAGTCCATTTATTCACTATAGACGTGTTTCCTCTTTGTACAAAGTTTCCAGAGATTACTGCTACCACATATTGAGCATTAGTTTCTTGCTTTGATTTAGCTATATGATACAAGTGTCCATTATGAAATGGATTATATTCTGCAATTATTCCAAGAACTCTGCTCATTTTTTTTCCTCCTTCATCTTGTACAAAAAAATATTTATTGATATAATATCATAAAACATTAAATTTTACAATGATAATTTATATATAGATGGAGGAAGTTATGGAAGATGTAACAATATATACAGATGGCGCTTGTTCTGGCAATCCGGGGCCTGGTGGTTGGGGTGCTATACTTATGTATAAGGATTATAAAAAAGAAATCTCTGGAGGAAAAAAAGATACAACTAATAATGTTATGGAATTAACTGCTGTTATTGAAGCTCTAAAATTATTAAAATTTCCATGTAATGTTAAACTTTATAGTGATAGTGCATATGTTGTAAATGCATTTTTACAAAACTGGGTTACAAATTGGCAAAAAAATAATTGGAAAACGGCTGATAAAAAAGATGTTAAGAATAAAGAATTATGGCAGGAATTAATAGAGCTTACTAATATTCATCATATTGAGTTTATAAAAGTAAAAGGTCATAGTGATAATGAATATAATAATCGTTGTGATGAAATGGCAAGAAATGCAATAGACACATTATAATGTGCCAATGGGTTCTAGCCCAATGGCACATTTTTTTATGTAATTTGGTCTTTTCTTTTTAATCTCTCCATTGCTTCTATTGTTTGAAATTTATTTCCAAATGCAGTTAATCTAAAAAAGCCTTCTCCATTTGTTCCAAATCCTACTCCTGGTGTTCCTACAATATTATATTTTTGAAGTAACAAATCAAAGAATTCCCATGAACTTAACCCTTTTGGTGTTTTTAGCCATATATATGGTGAATTTACTCCTCCATATGATGTAATTCCTATTTCGTTTAATCCATTTTTTATTACTTTTGCATTTTCCATATAATATGTAATATTATCTTTTATTTCTTGTTTGCCTTCTTCTGTATATATACTTTCTGCTCCTCTTTGGATTATGTATGATACTCCATTAAATTTAGTGGATTGCCTTCTATTCCATAATTTATTTAAACTTATACTATTATGTTCATCTAATTTTAATTCAATATTTTTTGGAACTATTGTATATGCACATCTTAATCCTGTAAATCCAGCTGTTTTTGAAAAGCTTTTAAATTCTATTGCTACTTCTTTAGCTCCTGGAATTTCATAAATACTATGTGGTATATCTTCTTCTGCTATGAAAGCTTCATAAGCTGCATCAAATAATATAATGCTATTATTTTCTTTAGCAAAATTCACCCATTTTTCTAATGTTTCCTTTTTCATTGCTGTCCCTGCAGGATTATTAGGAGAGCATATATATATTAAATCAGGTGTTTCTTCTAATTCTTCTGTTAATGGTTCAAATTTGTTTTCTTCTGTTAAATTTATGTAAATTATATTCTCATACCTATTTTGTTCTTTATTATACCTTCCACTACTACCATAAATAATGTTACTATCTAAATATACTGGATATACTGGGTTAGGTATTCCCACTTTTATATTTTTATCAAATAGCTCTATAAAATTTCCAGTATCACATTTTGCGCCATCAGAAATAAATATTTCATCTAACTCAATATTTAAATCTTTATATTCATTCTCTAATATTTTTCTTCTTAAGAATTCATACCCTTGCTCTGGTCCATATCCTCTAAAACTTTTCTCATATTTCATTTCATCTATTGCTTTTTTTATTGCATCAACAACAACTCTAGGAATTGGTCTTGTTACATCTCCAATTCCTAGTTTTATTATATTTGCCTCTGGATTATTTTCTATATATTCTTCTACTTTTTTATTTATCTCAGAAAAAAGATAGTTATCTTGCAGCTCAATAAAATTTTTATTTATTTTTATCACATAATCCCTCCTTTTTAGAAATTATTTAATTTTCCTTCAAAAACAGTTTCTGCTGGTCCTTGCATATATATATGATTATCTTTGCCCCATTCTATTTCTAATTTTCCTCCTGGCAATTCTACATTAACATTTTCATCAGTATATCCATTTATTCCTGATGCTACCATTGCTGCACATGCTCCTGTACCACATGCATAAGTTTCTCCAACGCCTCTTTCCCATACTCTTACTTTTATATTGTTTTTATCAATTATTTGTACAAATTCTACATTTGTTCTATTTGGAAATATTGGGTTATTTTCCACAATAGGTCCACACTTTTCTATTTGTAGGTTATCAAGATTTTCTACAAAAGTTACAGCATGAGGATTTCCCATAGATACTACTGTAAATCTCATCTTTTCGCCATCTACATCAATATCTAAGTCTTTATTAAATGGTTCATATACATGATATGGTATATTATTATCTTGAAATAAAGGCTCTCCCATATCAACTATAGCTCCATTACATTCTCCTTTATTATCTTCTAGTATTTTTACTTTTTTTATTCCTGATAATGTTTGGATTGATAATTTATCTTTATCAGATAAGTTTTTATCATGTATAAATTTTGCAACACATCTTATTCCATTTCCGCACATTTCAGCTTCACTACCATCACTATTATATATTTTCATTTTAAAATCTGCCTTCTCATCATCTGGTTTGTCTATCAAAATAACTCCATCTGCTCCTATTCCAAAATGTCTGTCACTTAATTTTTTTGTCATTTCCGGTACATCTTTTATCTTTGTACCATCCGTACAATCAATATATATATAATCATTTCCTATTCCTGTCATTTTTGTAAAATCTAGCATATAATCACCTCTAAATTTAATATATGCTGAATTTGTAAAATTATACGAAAAACTATATATATTGTTTCTTGAGCACTCAAATTTTGAAATTTTTGGTAATTTATGGTATAATATATTAGTACAGCACCAAAGGGGTGCAACGCCTCTTTTTGAGGCGAAGTTTTCGGTTCCTAGGAGGTTATATGACTGGTTTAAAAAACCAATGGACCGTCGTCGATCAAATTCACAATAAAAATGACGGTTACATAATTGTCTTGCAATGTGCAGAGACCAATATCAACAAGATTACGAGTGACATTGCGTTGCTCCTTGCTTCTGGTTGCACTTCTTGCAGGCAATTGCTTACAGATGGCTTACATCTGTCTAAGCTTGAACTTACATTTATGCTGGATATACAGGCCAGCAGGTTCTTGATGAACCTGAAGAATTGGTTGCCCGACGATAGGAAGGAGCCTACACTCATCGAGGTTAATTGAACCTCAAGCAAGAAGGAAGGAGGACCCACACCGGTTCTCCTTCCTTCTTGTTTAATATATATTTTTTTAGGAAATAAGAAATTTCCTATTACATAAAAAAGACTTCCAATTTCTTGGAAGTTTCTTTTTGGTGGCTTGAAGTGGAATCGAACCACTGACACAGGGATTTTCAGTCCCTTGCTCTACCAACTGAGCTATCAA
>CALXNM010000016.1 GCA_944389745.1 uncultured Clostridia bacterium
AAAAGCCCTGTTGGACGAATAATTTGTTCTACAACATTATCTTTTGAATGTTCTTTTTCATAATCACCTGGTGTAGCACTAACAAATATAACTTGATTTATTCTATCTTCAAATTCATTGAATTTTAAAGGTCTGTTGTCAAATGCTGAAGGAAGTCTAAATCCATATTTTACAAGAGATTCTTTTCTTGCTCTATCACCATTATACATAGCTCTTACTTGTGGAATCGTTGCATGTGATTCATCTATTAAAAGCAAAAAGTCTTTTGGAAAATAATCAAAAAGTGTAAATGGTGCACTTCCAGGTTCTCTACCACTAATATGTCTTGAATAGTTTTCTATACCTTGGCAAAATCCTGTTTCTTTCATCATTTCAATGTCAAAATTAGTTCTTTCCTCTATTCTTTGTGCCTCTATTAGTTTTCCATTATCTTTAAAATATTTAACTCTTTCTTTTAATTCTTCTTCAATAGTACCTATAGCCCTTTCCATCTTATCAGCTGTTGTTACATAGTGTGAATTTGGGAATATCATAACATGATTTCTAGTAGCTATAACTTTTCCTGTTAGTGGATTTATTTCAGATATTTTATCTATTTCATCTCCCCAGAATTCCACTCTTATAGCGCTTTCACTTTCATCAGATGGATATATCTCTAATATATCTCCTTTTGCTCTAAATGTACCTCTTTTAAAATCTAGTTCATTTCTACTATATTGCATTGTAACAAGCTTTTTCATTACTTCATTTCTTTCTTTATGCATTCCAGGTCTTAAAGAAACAATCATATGTTCGTAATCTATTGGGTCACCCAATCCATATATACATGATACAGATGCAACTATTATAACATCACGAGTTTCAAAAAGTGCTGCTGTGGCTGAATGACGTAGTTTATCTATTTCATCATTTATAGATGCGTCTTTTTCAATATATGTATCTGATGATGCAATATATGCCTCTGGTTGATAATAATCGTAATAAGAAACAAAATACTCAACATTGTTTTCAGGGAAGAATTCTTTGAACTCACTATATAATTGTCCTGCTAATGTCTTATTATGTGCCAAAACAAGTGTTGGCTTTTGAACTTGTTGAATTACATTAGCCATAGTAAAAGTCTTTCCCGAACCTGTAACACCAAGTAATGTTTGGTATTTCTTTCCTTCTTTTATTCCATTACTCAAATATTCAATTGCTTGTGGCTGGTCGCCTGTTGGTTTATATTCTGAATGTAATTTAAACATATCTAATTCACCTTATTTTAAATTTAATGTCTCTTAATAAACATATTATTTATACCATATTTTAGGTAAAAATACAAGGACGAATATTTGCTATATATACTTCTTTTATATAATTTTTCAGCTTTTTACCCACAAAAAGAAGGGTGCCAGTCAGGCGCCCCAAGTTGAGAATTCTCCCACAAATGCTGCCAAGTAGGCTACATAGTGGTCAAAGCATTAACAGCAGGTTCAAGATCCCAAACGACAACCTTGTTGTGCTGACGAACCATCTGATTAAAAGTAATTGAAATATATACCACGATAGATACAAAAATCCAAGTCATAGCTTTACAAAGCAGAACTTGGATTGTATGTTTGTAACATCTAAAATAACGTATTATTTAAGAATAAAAAATAATATTATGCTAATTACTAATTGTATAAGCACAACTATTCTAGTAACTTTATATATTTTTTCTATCAATGCTCTGTTTTTTCCACAGTTTGCATTTTTACCAATATGTACTTCACACTCTCCAACATAATTATCAATATCATCAACATATACTGATTTATGAGATGAAGTACTATAATGTGAATATTTTGATCTAGGTAATATATTTCTATATAGTCCCATCATTATTGGATAGCCAAATATGTTTCCTACTATTGCTGCCACAAACCATTGTCCAATTATTATTACATATTTATTTTCTAGCATTTGAACTAAAATTTCTGGCAAATCTGCTTTCATTCCATTCAATATAAAATAAATTATATATGATAAAACAAAACCAATAGATAGACAAAAACTTTGTATTCTAACCATTTTATTTTTTACTGTTTTATTATATCTATCTTCGCCTCTTTCTAAAATTCCTCTTATATAAGAATGGTTTTTATAAATTTCCTCTTCTAATTCCGTTCCTTCAACTTTTAAATAAACTCTATGTTCATAAAATGAAATACTTTCAGTCATTCTTCTATATATTACGTTATCTTTACCTCTTGAATTATCTTTAAAATATATTGAAAAATACATTCTTATTTTTTTTATTTTTTCTATATTAGTTAGATTTCCAATAAACCAATTATAGTCTGACTGTTGTACTTCTTTGTTGTCATTAAAAGTAATTTCAAAATCAATTTTTGGATCCGTCATTTTCTTATATTCATATACTTGTTCAGAAAGTGATAAACCTTTATTTTTATTTTCATCTAATTCTATTAGTCTATCATACTCTTCTTTTTGATCCATTAAATAATTTGCTAGTTCTATTATTGTCTCTACATCTATTTGCTTATTTATAATTGTTTCTTCATTATTTGCCATTCTATTTTCTCCCCTTAATCTATATACTCACTATAAAATTTTTTATAATAATTTTCATTAAATAAATTTATATGTGCTAATGCCGTATATTTTTTTATTATTTTTTTATTTACTCCTAATGATATTGCATATATCAAATATTTTTCCCATATCAATATAGCATTTTCTTCTTGAGTATCTAACATTGAATAATCTTCTAAAAATTTCTTAAAACTTGTCCATTTATAAATATAATCATTTTGCTTTAATTTGAAATATTTTGGTGTTATCATAAATAAATATGTAGAAAGTAAAACTACATTTATACATATTGCAATTTTACAATTTAATAGTATTACTATTATAGTCATTCCAATGATGCTATAAAACAAATAATTTTTTTCATCTCGATTATTTACCATATTAAACATACATAATAAAGTAATAACTGCTATTATAAAATCAATTATAATTTTATACCAAATTGTCTCACTTTGTAATAATCTTATTAAATTCTCCAAATTAAATGTTGCTATTATTAAACATATTACTATAAAACAAACTATATAAGTAACTCTAATGATTATTAAATTACTTATAATATTTCTTTTATTTATATAAAATATGTATATGTATGAAATTCCAAAATGTATAATTGCACCACTAATTACATTGGTAATTATTCTAGCATTTATATCTTTTATTAATAGTATCATTATAGGTTGTACTAAAGCATAGAACAAAAATGTTCCTAATATTGCATAAACACTTAGAAATATTATTTTATTTATACCTTTTATATATGATTCCCTTTTTATACTGTTTCTCTGCACTTTTCTTTCTAGCATTTTATCAAACACCTTAAAATCATATTTAAACTTATCACTTGCAATATAATCTTCAAATATGACTTCATTATTGTTTCTGAAAAGTTGATTTATTAAAAATATTTCATGTTCTTCTAATTCAATATTTTTATTTTTTCCCGTATATGATAGTATTCTTTTTTCTTTCCCTTTTACATCTTTTATTGAGATATTAATAAAGCCTCTTACTTTCAAATCTAGTATTGTTGAAATTATATCATTTCCGTTTGTATGTCCTTTGATTATCTTTCCAACATAGGCTGGAGTATCTTTTGTTGGTATTTCTCTATAATAATCATATTCTATTTTGTCTTTTTTAATATTCTTCTTTAAAATAAAAATATAAAGTATCAACACTAATGAAACAAATGCTAACATTACAGCCTCCCTAAATTAAAATAACAAAAAGAATAAAATAGAAAACATTTTTACTCTGCAACCCATAAACAATATAAAGTTTCAGATATTTCTATATCTTCTGGTGTAAATATTTTTGTCACAATATCTTGTGTTGACATTTTTTCTGCTTTAATATTAAAGTTTGACATTTCTGCTCCAAATACTCCACTCCCCAATGTAGTTCTTGAATATACTCTTTCCTCAAAAGGTCTAAAATCAACTTTAACACATTCTTTTAATGTTTTCCCTGCTGATTTTGCAATGGCCTCTGCTTTTTCTTTTGCTTTATTATATGCTTCTGCCATTACTTCATTTATACTTTCTTGTTCATTTTTTACATTAAATTCTATTGTATATTTAGGTGGATTTTTTAATTTACTTACTCTATCCATAAAGTCTGCTACAATGTTTATATCATAATCAACTTTTAATGTTGCACCTTGTGTATATACAAATCCATACTTTATTTCTTTCTTTTTCTCGTGGTCATATCTTATTTCTTCATATACTCTAAAGTTCTTTGTTTTTAAATCTTCTTTTGAAAATTGCATTTGTTCTAAAACCTTTTCAATAAAAACTTGAACATCTCTTGTTCCTTCTTCTAGTGCAGTTTCATAAGATTTTGTTTTTGTATAAAAGTTCAAGCTAATTACAACTTGATCTGGTCTATAATATCTTGTTCCTTTTCCCTCTACCATAATATCCATATCAAATATCACCTCTTCTATCTATAAATATAATACTTCTTTATTATTCTCCACTATATGTATATCCATGCCATTGATCACTAAATGCATTATCACTATTTACTTCAAAATGGAAAGTATCTCCTTCTTCTGTTGTAAATTCTATAGCATCATAATACTCCATATAATCTATTGCCCTTGTTGCTTTGTATGTTCCGTCACAGTCAAGTTCTTTATATGGATAATCTCCTTCGCAATTTGCTTTGATATGGCACGTTCCATCTGAATTTAATGTTATTGTTCCATACATGCTACTATCCATTATATAAACATCTGATTTATAAGTTCCGTATTTTAATCTATAATTTCCTACTTTAAAACCTTTTTGAGCTTCTTCTTCAGCTTTCTTTTTTGCCTCTTCTTCTTGTTTCTTTTCTACTTCTTCTTTAGCATTTTCCATTTCTTCTTGTTTGTTTATAATTTCTGTTTCTTTATCTGTAACCGCTTCTTTAACTTTATCTGTTATAATTTGATCTTTATTTTTATATTCATTTACAAGATTTTCTATTGCTTCTTTAAGTTTTTCTTCTATCAAATTAAAATCAAAATCAATAGAAGTATCCTCTATATCTGGCTTAATAAATGTTTCATCAAATTTATCTATACTTAATTCTTCACCATCTACTGTTTCTACTACTGTTTTATCGTCATCTTTAATTGTATATTCCTTAGAAAGTGTATCTTCATTCACCTCTTTTTCTTCAGATTTTATAACTTCATTTTGAATTGGAGTATATTCTGCCATGTTTTCCTCTTTAGAAACTACATACCAGTTATATTCTTTTTCTTCTATACTATAAAGCATTTCAACATCTGTTGGAAAACCATACGTCAATCCATGTACTGTTCCATCATCTTTTATGTAATATATATTAGAATAATTTTCACTTTCTTTTTCGTAAGTTACTACCATTACTGGTTCTTCCTCTGTTTCTATATCACAAAATTCTATTTTAGTATTTGTACTATTATTAAATCCATATGATTCTTTTTTGCTTTCATCTTCTGCAATTGATTTTAAATATGTATAATATGTTTGACCCCATGCAACTTCTATTGGCTTTTCTAATTGATATTTCTTATATAGAAAATATCCTCCAATAGATACTCCAATTATTACAAGTAACGCTATTATTACAATTGCTACTATAAGCCCTTTTTTACTTTTTGGCTTTGTCTCATCTTTTTTAATATTTTCTGGCTTTGATGTTTCATTTTTTTCTTTTGCATCTTCTTTTTTTGTTATTTCATTTTTCTCTTCTTCCATTTTTATTTAACCCCTTCTAATTATTAATTTGTGAAGAATATTGATTCCCTATTAATTATTCTTGATATGTAAAACTCTTTCCAGAACCAGCATATAATGTTAGTGTGTCATTTGCATCAACAATATATAAACCGCCACCACTAAGTTCTATAACATCTTTTCCTTGTAATGTTGATACTTCAAATGTACCGCTATTATTTTTTTGCATAGTTTGATCACTTGAAGTTAATGTATATGTTCCATCCTGATTTAATTTTATCGTAACATTCCATTTAACAACACCTCTGCCATCGGCATATTGTCCATCTGTTCCTTTATATGTTCCATAATGTAAAGTATAATTACCTACTTTAAAAGTAGAACTTTCTGTTTGAGTAGTTTCTTCTTGTGTATTATTGCTATTTTCTTGATCTTGTTTTGCTTCTTCAGCTACTTGAACTAATCCGTCAACTTTGTTTTGTACATCCTCATTAATTTTATCTGATTCTTTATCATAATTGCTTACTAATGAATTAATTTTTTTGACTATATCATCTGCAACATAATCTACTATACTTATTTCTTGTTTACTGTTATCTTCTATGTCAGGTTTTATAAATGTTTTATCAAACTCACTTAATTCTACAGTATTTCCATCTTCCAGCTCAACTTCTGTTTTATTATTTTTATCTAAAACATATTCTGGTTCACTTTGATTTTGATTATTTATTATGTTTGAAACATTTGTATATGAATCTGTACTATCTGATTCAGAATGTAAATACCAGTTATATTCTTTATTGTTTATATTATATAAATATTCTGCATCTGAATATTCTTGATTTAAAACACTACTTACACTATTTCGATCATTTATATAATAAATATTTGTATAAGACTTATCATCTTTATCATATGACATAAGCATTACTGGTTCTTCTTCTTCACCTGTTTCAATAAATTGTAATTCAGCTTTTTCTACACCGCTTTGTAACCCATATTTTTGTCTTTCCTCATCATTTTCTTGTTCTAATCCCTCTGTTAAATATGCAAAATATGTATCTCCCCATGTTGTTCCAGTAGTTTTGTTACCATTAAAGTAACGTAGTGCAAAATAAATAATAGCAACTATTACTAATATAACTAATATTATAATAATTGCTATTAAACCTTTTTTACTCTTCTTTTTTTCCTCCATTTTGATCCTCCTTTTATTTATAATTTTAATCAAATTGAATTAGTTTGTTAAAACATTTATATTATATTTACTCTTAAATTATATCAAACTATTTGGTAAAATCAATATAAGCTAAGTAAACTTTTTTATTTTTTACTTAGCTTATATTTCGTCTTTATTATTTTCTAAAGGCTTCACAGTACAATAAAATTTCCGTGTTTTGAGCTGTCATTTTAGAATTTTCAGCTGCAATTTTATTGTTTGCTGCACTTTCTTTAGCAGCATTCAATGTATCATATGAATTGCTTAACATTTCTTGTGTTAATCTATTTCCTTCTTGTATTGCTAAGAATAAAGCATATTGCCCTTGTTTTATTTGGTCAAGTGATACAAGTATATCATCTAATCTACTAATAATAGTATTTTGTCTTACTTCATTCTCATATATATTATATGCTCCAGTGTAACCATACAATGAACTACATCTTCCAGACTCAAAATATTCTTGTATAGTTGTAACAGCCACCAAATCTCTATACTTTTTATAAATAACATCTAAACCATATACTTTGCCCAATACTTTCTCTGTTTCTCTTAATTCTTTTAATATATTTCTCTCTTGCTTTTCTAATTTTTTTACTCTTTCTGCCTTGGTTAAGTTTTCCTGTAAAACACTATTATCTTGACTTTTTTGAGCTTTTTTAGTTCTAATCATACTTACTATAAAGATTATAAAGCAAACTACAAATGCAATTGCAAAAACACTTCCACCAGCTATAGCTCCCCATTTCAATCCAAATATAACTGCTTCCCAAAATCCTCCAGTAAATAAGAATAAGCAAGTTACTCCTAAAACAACCTTTAGCCAGAAATTAGTTTCATTTACAAATAATAGTTGGTATGCAAATGCAATTAATGCAACTATTATAGCAACATATTTAGCAATTTCAAAAGCTTTTACAATTGCATCTTTAAAAGAAAACCCATACAATTTACTTGAAACACTTTGGATTTTATTTTCTTCAATTTTTGCTCTAATGTTATTTAAAGTATTTTGCAAACTATATTTCCTTATTTCCAACTGTTTTGCTTTATCTAAATATGTAACCATATCTTCTACTGGTAAATCTTTTTTAGCAATTTTATTATTACTAGTTTCAGCTAGAATTTCTTGTTCTGGTGTAGCATTAACAACTATAGCTTGTTCTTCACTATTGTTAACTTTACCATTGCCTTTTTCTTCTATTTCTTCATCTCTTTTTACTTTTGTTCCACATTTGTTACAAAAATTAGCATCATTTGCTAATTTAGTACCACATTTACTACAATACATCCTTTTATTTCCCCTTCTATTTTTAATATGTAAAATTATATAATTTATTCCTTTATATGTCAATATAACTTTACTCATTATGTAACTTTATTTACTATCTTTCTTTTCGTAATAGATATTGTGTTCCTGTGCTATCATCTTCGTTTACAAGTGTAAGTACATCATTTTTAAGGTCAAAAATATATGAAACATCATTTCTATTCTTATCTTTAAAATCTATTGTTAGTGTATTTCCCTCTAGTGAATATGTATATTTATATTTTGTTTCGTTTTCTTGCAAAGATCCTTTACCTTTTCCATTAAACTCATATTTTACATTTTGATTATATACAAAAGCCCCTTCTAAAGCGTCACCTGGTTTTGATAAATTAATAATTGCTATTACTAACATTACAACTACAAATATAATTATTATAATTAATGCAACTAAACTTACTTTACTTTTTTTCTCTTGTTCCATATTCATCCCCCGCTTTTATAGCTATCATTAGATCATTATCTCCTACTTCATATCTAATATTATTATATGTATATTTAGCACCTGTAAAATATACATCATATCCTAAATCTTCTAACTTCCATTTTGCCATTTCTAAGAAATCGTCTGTATCATCATTAGATAAATTTTCTTTTAATCTTAGTTCATAAAACGAAAATTTTAAAAAATCTCCTTGTTCATTTATTTTGTCTTTTATGTAATTATTTACATAGTCTTCTTTCATCATTCGTATGCCTCCTTAGTTTCATTTTTATGTAGTAGCTATTATATCACTAGGTACATATGTTTGCAACAATTATTTATCTATTTTAATATAATTTACAATTCGACAAATACTTTCATAATATCTGATATTTCGTTGACGCATTTTTTTAATATATGATATAATCTAAAAAAACATATGATAAGAGGTAATGAAATGAATAATGAAACAATTATGCAATACTTTGAATGGTATTTGCCTAATGATTGTAGTTTATGGAAAAAAGTTTCGGCAGAAGCTCAAAATTTAAAAGAAATTGGTATAACTGCTTTATGGCTTCCACCTGCATATAAAGCATCTGATGGTAAAGATGGCGTTGGTTATAGTGTTTACGATTTATATGATTTAGGTGAATTTGATCAAAAAGGCAGTATTCCAACCAAATATGGAACTAAAGATGAATATCTAGATGCTATAGAAAAATTACATAAAAGCGGTATTAAAGCTATAGCTGATATAGTACTTAATCATAAATTTGGTGCTGACGATTTAGAACAAGTAATAGCAGTTGAAGATAATCCACAAAACAGAAATGACCAAGTATCTGCTCCTAAATTAATTTCAGCATGGACTAAATATACCTTCCCTGGTAGAGGTGATAAATACTCATCATTCAAATGGGATTGGACTGATTTTCATGGTGTTGATTGGGATGAAACCAGAAAGCAAAGCGCGATTTATAAGTTTTATGGAAAACATTGGGATAATGAAGTAGATAACGAAAATGGTAATTATGATTATCTTATGGGTGCAGATATAGATTTAAATAATTTAGATGTAGTTAATGAATTAACCTCTTGGGGTAAATGGTATGTTGATTTTGCAGATTTAGATGGTTTTAGATTAGATGCTGTAAAACATATTAGAGCTGATTTTTATAAAAATTGGCTTAATGAAATGAGAACAACTTACACAGATAAAAATTTATTTGCTGTTGGAGAATATTGGTCAAGAGATATTAATAAATTAAACCATTATTTAGAAACTGTAGATAACGCAATGAGTTTATTTGATGTGCCTCTACATTATAATTTCTTAGACGCATCAAATAGTAATGGTTTCTATGATATGAGAAATATATTGAATGGAAGTTTATTACAATCTCATCCAGATAAAGCAATAACATTTGTTGATAATCATGATACACAACCAGGACAATCACTTCAGTCTTGGATACCAGACTGGTTTAAACCTCTTGCCTACTCTATTATACTTTTACGTAATCAAGGTACACCATGCGTGTTTTACGGAGATTATTATGGAATTCCACATGATTTTATAGATAGCAAAGCCAGCTTTTTAAAACTTGCTATATATGTTCGTAAAAAATTTGCATATGGAAATCTAAAGGATTATTTTGATGATTTCAATGTTGTAGGATGGACATTAGATGGAGATGAAGAACATAAAAATTCAGGTCTAGCTGTTCTTTTGGCAGATGGTCCTGGAGGAAATAAAACTATGTATATTGGTCAAAAATTTGCAGGTTCGACTTTTTATGATTGTACTGGTCATGTAAAAGAAAAAATAATAATAGACGAAAATGGTAATGGTAACTTTAAAGTAAATGGTGGGTCTGTTTCAATATGGATACTATCTCTATAACTAAATTAAAAAAGTAATGGATTAAAAATCAAAAATATATTAATTTACTATGAAAGCTGAATTCATTATTTGCATTTTAATCCATTACTTTTTTAAAATCACTTCATGTATCTTATTTTAAATATGGTTCCTTTATTTAATTCTGAATCCACTGTAATATAGCCATTATCTTTTTCTATAATTGTTTTAGCTAGCGAAAGTCCTATTCCCACGCTATCTTTACTAGAATTTTTTCCTTTATAAAATCTATCAAATATATGTTTTAAATCTTTTTTATCTATTCCTACGCCATTATCCTTTATAGTTATTTGTGAATATATGTTATTACTTTCTAGTTTAATATATATTTTAGTGCCATTATTAGAATGCTCTACACTGTTTTTTAATATATTAGTAACCGCTTCTACCTGCCAATTTAAATCACATAAGATTAGGGCATCACATTTATTTTCAATTATTATTTCTATGTTTTTCAAATCACATATCATAGAAACATTTTTTACTGCATTATCTATTATTTTTTGTATTTTTTCTTCTTTTCTATTAAATTCAATTGTGTTTGCATCAAATTTAGAAAGTTTTAATAATGATTGTATAAAAAAGTTTATATTAGAAACTTCTCTATGAATGTCTTTTATAAATTCATTTCTGGTATCCACATCCATATTAGGATTATCCAGTATATTATCTAGCATTATAGTTATAGATGTAAGTGGCGTTTTTAATTGATGTGATATATCTTCTAAAGATTTTTTTAAATTTAATTTATCGTTTTTTGAATTCTCAGCTTGTTCTTTAAGCATTATTGTTATTTTATACAACTCATTTTTTAAAACTGATAATTCGTCTTCATCATTGCCTTGTATATCTAATGCATAATTTTTATTGTTTATTTCCTCTATATATTTTTCTATTTCTTTTATTTTATTGCTTTGCGATTTATTATACTTAATAATTAGTATAGTTAACACTATTATTAAAATAATTATAAGTATGGTAAGCCAAACTAAATAATTTATATAAATTCCGTTATTTGATAATACTAAAGAATCTTTTTTTATATCTATTCCATATTCAGAGAGAAGATTATTTTGCAAAATGCTATCACTATTTAATATTTGTATTATTTCTTCCATTTTTACATCTGGATATTCTTCCTTAATATTTGCTATTATTTGATCTAATGCATTATTCACATTTTCAGTATATCTTTTATATTGAACAATATTTAAAGCAATAAATATTATACCAAAAACTATTATTGCACATATAACTAATATTAAATGCTTTTTAAAATTTTCCTTATTCTTCATCAATTCTATACCCTACTCCTTTTACTGTTGTTATTATTGGAGTTTTTAATTTTTCCCTTATTCTTTTCATATATACAGTAACAGTATTATCATACACATCATTACCTGTCCAATCCCATATTTTTTCTATTATATACTGTCTTGTTATTACTTTATTTAAATTTGTAAACAATAGCATTAATATTTTCAGTTCTAGTGATGAAAAGCTAAGTTCTTTATCATCTTTATATATGCACATCTTGTCTAAGTCGCATTTAATATCATTAATTTTTACAATGTTTTTCTTTTTATTTCTTAATAAGATTTTATTAATTCTTGCAAGTAATTCTCTTGTATAAAATGGTTTTGTAACATAATCTTCTGCACCTAATTCTAATCCATGTACAACATCATTTTCATCGTCTTTAGCCGTTAAAAAGATTGTACTAATGTTATATTTTTCTTTTATATTTGTATATAAGTCAAATCCGCTTCCATCAGGAAGAGTAACATCTAGTATTATTAAGTCTATTTTATTATTCTCTAATATATGTAATGCTTCCTCAATATTTTCTGCAATTAACACATCATATTTGTTTTGCTCTAAACTATACTTCAAAGCTTTTGAAATCGCTTTATTATCTTCCACAAGTAGAATTTCCATTATAATTACTCCTATATTATTCATTTTTTAATATGCTGTTTTATTATATTTGGATTATATTGTATCATATTTATAATTGTTTTTAAATAGCATATGCCAAAGGGGTCTGTCCCCATTGGCACTATACATTTTCTTTTCTTATTGTTTCTATAATGTTTTGTTTATTTACTTTACTTATTGCAAATCTCATTATGATAAACACTATAACAAATACAAATATTATTGATATTAATATTGCTTGAAGCGGAATTCTAAATCCATAATCTAAACTTTGCGCAAATGCTTTATATATTGCAAATGATGCAATTAATCCAAGTACAATTCCATATATCAATGCCTTAAATGAATAGAAAATTGTTTCTAAATTAATCATACGATTAAATTCTTTTTTCGTCATTCCAACGCTCTTAAGCATTGCAAATTCTTTTTGTCTTAATTCTATATTTGAAGTTAATGTATTAAATATATTTGTTACACCTATTAAAGTAATAACAGCTATAAATCCATAAGCAAATATTGATACTACTAAATTAATTGAATCATAATATCTTACGTCTTCTGCAATATTATTTACATGTATATCTCCATAATTATCTTCTATATTTTTTGCCAAATCATCTGGATTGTCTGAATTAATAGTTAAAATAAAAGGTATAAAATCTATAACATTACTATATTCATCAATATTTATTACTACTAATCCTCTATATGTTGCATCTTCTATTCCTCTTGGATACTTATCTGTAATCTCTCCTACTTTTATATTAATCTCCTTATTATTCAATTTACCTGATATTGTATCATTTTTTGAATAATTGTATAATCTATCTTTTGTTGTTACTCCACTATCATAGAAACTAAAATAGTCACATAATATTCCTTGATTTTTTACTTTATTGTAATCTAATCCTAGTTTAGACGTATATTCTTTAAAGTCCTTACTATTTAGTCCTAAAACAGTTAGTTCTATTGGTGAATTATTTTCTTCTTCATCTTCTTCATATACCGTGTTTAATACTTTATCTCCAAATTCAGAAATTTTAGATTTATCTGTTATTTCTAATTCATTACCCACAAAGTCATCTAAAATATTTACTTCATACAAAACAGAATAATCTGTTAAATTTTCTTTTTGTATTATTTCATTTATTTCTTTTCTTGTACTAGATGCACAGCTTATACTAATATTATAGTCATAATTTTTATAATAACCTCCCATTGCTTCAAATGAATAATCTATTAAAGTAGAAGCGGCTATAAATACAAATACACTTATTGCAATTGATATTACAGTTGTTCTATATTTCTTTTTGCTACGTTTTAAATTCTTATATGCAATTACTCCACCTATCCCAAATATTTTTTTAATTATTTTTGGTGATTTTATTTTTTTAGCATTTATTTTTACATCATCAGAACTTCTTATTGCTTCCATAGGAGTTATCTTTTTAGCTTTTCTTGCAGCAGATAAGCAAGAGAAATATACTGTAATTAAACCTAAAATGACAGAAACTATAATTGCAATCCATGAGATATTAAATACTATATTTGCCTGTAATAATTCTCCTAAAATTTCTCTTACTATAATAATTAACACATATACAGCTACAATTCCTGCTATAATACCAAGTGGTATACCTATTAAGCTTAATATCATTCCTTCTTTAATAACACTATTTTTAATTTGTTTTTTAGTTGCACCAACACTTGAAAGCATTCCATACATTTTTATTTTTTCTGTTAGTGATATTGAAAAAGCATTTTTTATGCAATATATACTTGTTAGCATTATTATAATTATCGCAACAACTACTACTGCTGAAATCATGGTCATTGATGAATCACTAACTTTTAATGCTTCCCATCTTAACAATTCATAATTAACTGAATAGATATAATCAGTACTATAAGGATCTTCATTGTTAATATCTAAACCTATTAGTTCATTAATTGATTTATCTGCTTCCTCTGGATTCTTAAATGATATATATACATTTTTATCTCCTTTATTAAGTCCATTAGTAACACATGTAAAGCCTGCATCATTTATAAAAGAAATTGCTTTAATAGGTCCATCTTTTTCAGACATTATTCCTACAATGGTAAATTCTTTAGTTAAATTAACTTTAATTTCTTCTTCTAAATTTTTTGATTCCCCCTCAGGAGTATTCATATATTCATATGGTTCGTATTCTAATCCAGAATTAATATATTCTCCACCAGCATATCTATCTCCTAAGTTTAAAGTAATTTTATCTCCTATTTTATAATTTTCTCCTGCAGAATTTAACATTCCTTCATTAATAGCTATCTCATCACTATTTTTTGGATATTTACCTTCAATTAATTCTAATGACATATTGCTAAAAGCTGTTTCGTCTAATGAATATAAATGTATATACGGCTTATTTTGATTTTTGCTATTCTTTAAAACAGAATATCCCACATCATTTATAATATTTAAATCTTGTATATCACGGTTATTTTCAAATCTATTTATATCATCATCTGTAACTTTAGAAAGCTTTAAATGATAGTATCCTGTGTCTTCTATAGTTGTTTCAACTAATGTTTTTTGCAAACTTGTTGCCATACCAGCTACTGCACATATAAGTGCTACTGAAAGCATTATACCAATTATTGTTCCTATAGTTCTTTTTTTATTTAGTTTTAAGTTTCTAATAGTTAATTTAGTAAATATGTTCACTTCTACTTCCACCTCCTTTAATTTAGTTGTCTCTTTTTATTCTTCCATCTTCTATTTCTATAATTCTATCTGCTATTTTTGCTATCTCAATATTATGTGTAATCATAATTATTGTTTGTTTATATTCCTTATTAGATTTTTTTAGTAAGTTAACAATTTCATCACTTGATTTAGAATCTAGATTTCCTGTTGGCTCATCAGCCAAAATAATACTTGGATTTGTAATCATAGCCCTTCCGATTGAAGTCCTTTGTTGCTGGCCCCCTGATAATTCATTTGGCAAATGTTTTCTTCTTGTTTCTAATCCAAGAGATTTTAAAAGGTCATTTAACTTTCTGTTATCTACTTTTCTATTATCTAAATCACAAGGAAGTGTAATATTTTCCTCAACATTAAGTATTGGGATTAGATTGTAGAATTGATATATAAGCCCAACTTGTCTTCTTCTAAAAATAGCTAAATTATCATCACTCATTTTATAAATATCTTTTCCATCAATAAATACTTTTCCGATTAGTTGGTCTATCTACTCCACCTATTAAATGAAGTAAAGTTGATTTTCCACTACCGCTTGCTCCAACAATTGCAACAAACTCACCTTTTTCAACAGAAAAAGAAATATTATCTATTGCTACTACTTTAGATTCGCCATTACCGTATACCTTACTTAAATTTTCTACACGTAATATCTCCATAATCTCACACCTTTCTTTTGCACAAAACATAATTTTATTTTAAATAATTAATTATTTACTGATAACATTATAAAGTAATTTAAGTGACAAGTAAGTGACAAAATAAAAAATAGTAGTAGGCCTTCCATGTGGACATGTATATGAATTATTTTTCACATATTGTAAAACTCTACTTGTTTGACTTTTTTTAATTTTCTATTGTATAATTGAGATATAAAATGCTTGTTAAAATAAAGCTTACAGTCTTTGTTATATAAAGGATGTGTTAAATAAATGAGTAATGAAATAAGAGAACCTATTCAAAAACGTTCAATAGCCAAAAAAGAAAAAATTATTAAATCTGGTTTCGAACTTATATGTGATAAGGGTTACTATAATACTAATACTGCAGAAATTGCAAAAGCTGCTGGTGTTTCAACAGGTATAGTATATCAATATTTTAAAGATAAACATGATATATTAATTGCAGGATTAAATCTATACAGCGATTCAGTATTTTTTCCAATACTAGCCATACCAGAAAATGGTTTTGATAAAAAAGATTTTAGAAAAGTATTAAATGATATAATTTCTAAATTTATTGAAGATCATAAATTATCTAAACAAGCACATGAAGAAATTATAGCAATGGTTCATTCTGATAAAGAAGTATCTAAGTTATTCTACGAAGCGGAAATGGAAATGACAAATAAGCTTGCTGAAGTATTAATAAAAAGTAGTATAGAGCCAGAAAATATTAAAGAAAAAGCACATATTGCTGTTCACTTAATTGATGATTTATGCCATGAAGTAGTATATCATAAACATGATGATATGAATTATGATGAAATGGTAACATTAGTAATTGATTTAATAGTAAAAATGTTTGAATAATTCAATTTGTATAATATAGCAAAAACAACTAATATTAATTAAAATACTAGTTGTTTTTTATTTTAACTATTATATTTATTAACTAAATCATTAAATACACTTGTTTTTTCATCTTCTGAATACACATTCATGATATTATTACTTTCTAATGTTTCTTCTACTGAATTATCTGTATTTATATTACTAAAATATTTATTTAAATATTCATTAAATTCATCTGCAGTTATTTTATCATTATTGTAATAATAATCACTTCCAACTCTTGATAAATAATTTTCCTCAAGGTTTTCTATAATATTTTTGTTAATAAATTCACCTGATGGCTCAATATATTGGTCTGAATAGTGAATAACATATTGATTATTTACCTTCAAAAATTTTTCATTTTCTTTTATCATCATTTCATCTTTATACACTACTTTTCCATTTTCAATTGTATAAATTGATGTTGTCTTTCCACCATAATCTGCAAAATCATCTCCATCGTAATATAAAAGTTCAGGTGTATTATCAAAATTCAAATCAATTAACGCAATAAATGGTGTACTGTAGTTATCGTTATCTTCTGCATTAGTACTTTCAGGTAAATCATATAAAATAAAATCTAAGTAAATATCTTTCCATGTTGCATTTTCTTTATATTCTCTTTCAAGTTTATATGTTCTTCCTTCAAATAAATTATTGCCAATAGATTTACCAAAACCTAAATTATCTTTTAATGACCCATCTTCTAAAATATCAAAATCAAGCTCATCATTAATGTTTTTTTCGGTTTCATTTCCTCCATTTTGATGGTCAAGATATTTTATAGTTGTATATGTACCAATTAGTTTATTATCCTTTATTTCAAATGTTCCTTCTTGAACTATTTGTGCAAAATTATTATATATACTAATACTATTGTCCTTTATTTCTAAATACACATCACCTTCAGCAAGTGATATATCTTCATCTGTTAGAGCCATATTATATATGCCATTTTTTATAACGCTTTCTTGCTCCGTCTCAGATACATTATTTGTAACATTTTCTATAGTATTTTCACTATTTTCATCTTTACTACCACAACCAGTAAGTCCAGTTGATATGATTAAGATTAACAATAATATTAAAATATTTAATACAATTTTTTTCATTTTTTCTATCCCCTTTTCTTTTCCCTATTTATTTTCTTTTTCCTTTTCTTCTTTCACCACTTCTTCTATCTTAGTGTCTAATTTTTCTTCCATTTTCTTAACTTTAGCTTTCATTGCCTCTTCTTTCTTTTTAAGCTTTTTTTCTTTTTTCTCTTTCCTTTTTCTTTCAGGAACTATTAAATCTCTTATTACTAATATAAATAGCATTATTACTCCTAGCGTAATTAGAATATCCGCTATATTAAATATAGGAAAATTAAATAAAGTAATATTTATATAGTCTATAACATATCCTCTTAATATTCTATCTAATAAATTACTAAAACCTCCAGATAATATAAAGATAAGTGATGTAGCATATACAAATTTTTTCTCATTAAAATAATGTATTATTAGTTTTACTATAAATCCTAATATAACAGCTGTAACAGCCATTATTACTAATAAGTCACCATTAAAAAGTCCAAAAACTACTCCTTCATTTTGTAAATAACTAATATTTAATACATTAGGTATTAGTGTTAACTCCTTTTGTGTTAATAAGAATTTAGCTGCTTGATCTATAATTATTAAAAATACACCAATTAATAGTAAAATTATTTTCTTTTTAGTTGTTCTATTAATCTTTTTTGCTTTCATTACATCATAGCTCCTCTTTATATTTATTTCATTAACTCATCTGCTAATTTTTTCATTTCTTCAACATTATTATCTTTCATTCTAGATTTAATTGTAACCATTGGCTCTACTATTTCAACATTCTTCATTTCTCCTAAAATATTTTTCATAACTCTACCACTAGATGGTGCCCAAGACCCATTTTCTATTATACCTACTTTTCTTTCTTGATAATTTCTATCTCTTAAATGTTCTAATAAATGAAGCATTGGAGGGAATAATCCTGCATTATAGCTTGATGCTACAAATATTACATGCGAATATTTAAAACTGTTTGCAACAGCTTCTGCCCAATCACATCTATCTAAATCATCTACTTTAACTTCTACACCTTTTTCTTCTAGTATTTCTTTCATCTTATATGCAGCTTTTAGACTATTTCCATATATTGAAGCACATGGAATATATACTCCTTCTACTTCTGGCTTATATCCTCCCCAAGTAGCATACTTATCTATATAATATGCTAAATTTTCCTTTAATATTGGTCCATGAAGCGGACAAATAGTTTGTATATCTAATGTGCTTGCCTTATCTAATAGAGCTTGTACTTGCATACCAAATTTTCCAACTATGCCAATATAATATCTTCTAGCTTCATCATCCCATTCCTCATCCACATCTAATGAGCCAAATTTGCCAAAAGCATCTGCTGAAAAAAGAATTTTATCAGTTATATCGTAAGTTACCATTACTTCTGGCCAATGCACCATTGGAGCCATAAAGAATTGTAATTTATGTTTTCCCGTATCTAAAAAGTCTCCTTCTTTAACTAATATTTTTCTTCCTTCTATATTATCTATGTCAAAGAAATTAGATAATATATTAAATGTGAATTGATTTCCTACAATTTTCATGTCAGGATATTTCTCTGCAAGAACACCAATATTATATGCATGGTCAGGTTCCATGTGAGATACAATTAAATAATCTATTTTCTCTCCATTTAGTCCTTCTTCTAGATTTTTTAGCCACACATCTGTAACAGCTTCATCTATTGTATCTATTACAACATTTTTATCATCTTTTATTAGATATGAATTATAGCTCATACCATTTTTTAATTTATATTGTCCTTCAAATAAATTAATGGCATTATCACTTGCGCCAATATTTAAAATATCATCTGTAACATAATTATTTTTCATTAGAAATCCTCCTACAATTTTTTCTAAATCATATCAAAAAACTAGTAATTTTTCAATTACTAGTTTAATTATTTGTTATAAAATTATTATGTATTTTTTTTGCACATAAAAACAACACATATTTCTATGTGTTGTTCGTTAATCATTACTCCTTCTGTAATGTACGTTTCCAATTGAGACCTATAATATATATTATTTTCACATGCTTTTATATTATATCATAGTTTTTTTAAAAATGTAAGTGCTTTTTTACAAAAACTATTAAATTTTGACATTTATCCTAAAGCTATGTCTAGTATCATCATAATTACAAATCCTAAAGCTACTCCAATAGTACCAATATTTGAATGTTCTCCTTCTTGAGATTCTGGAATTAATTCTTCTACTACAACATATATCATTGCTCCTGCCGCAAATGATAAAATATATGGTAATATCTGACTAACTGTATTGGTAAACATAATAGTAATAATTGCTGCTATAGGTTCAACAATTCCTGATAGCATTCCATATAAAAATGCTTTTGGTTTTGATACTCCTTCGCTCTTAAGTGGCATTGATATTACTGCTCCCTCAGGGAAGTTTTGTATTGCCATACCTATTGAAAGAGCAATTGCTCCCATAAATGATAGTTCTGCATTTTGTGAAAGTACTCCAGCAAATACTACTCCTATTGCCATTCCTTCTGGAATGTTATGTAGTGTTACTGATAAAACCAACATTGTTGCATTTTTTAATTTTGATTTTAATCCTTCTGGTTTATCTGATTTTAAATGTAAATGTGGTATTATACTATCTAATATTAATAAAAATACTATTCCTAAAGAAAAACCTAGTGCCGCTGGAATCCAGCCTACTTTTCCTTGGCTTTCAGTCATGCTAATTGCTGGGTCAAGAAGTGACCAAATAGAAGCGGAAATCATAACTCCTGCAGCAAATCCAAGTAAAAGTTTTTCCACCTTTTTGTTAATCTCTTTTCTCATAAAAAATACCATTGCAGCACCAAGTGTTGTTCCTAAAAATGGTATTAAAAGTCCTATTGCTGTATTCATCATTAGTTACTATCCTCCTTTTCCTCTAATTTTTTATTAAGCTCTTCCCATTCATTCATTTTGTTTTCTATATTGCTATTTATATCCTGTATTTTATCTTCTAATTCCTTAAGTTTAATATAATCAGTACTAATATCTTCGTTTAACATCTCTTGTTTTGTTTTTTCTATTTCTTCTTCTGCTTCATTTATTTCTTTTTCTAATTTATTTATCTTATTTTTTATCCTATTAATTTCTTTATTCAAGAAATATGGATTATCCATTTTTTTGTTCTCTTCTTTTTTAAGACTCTTATCATTATTTGTATTATTACCAACTTGTGCATTATTTAAATTTCTAGTACTCCAATTTGCCTCGCTATTATTTGTTTCATCTTCAATACTTTTTTCTTCTTTTTGTCTCATAAACTCTTCATATGTACCATCAAAATATGTTACTTTGTTTTTCTCAAATATTAATAAAGAGTCAGCAATTTTATTTACAAAATATCTATCATGAGAAACAAATATTAATGTTCCTTTATATTCTTTAAGCATATTTTCTAAACTTTCTTTTCCTACAATATCCATATGATTTGTTGGCTCATCTAAAAGCAACAGGTTTGGCCCTTTTTTGAATATTTTACATAGTTGTAATCTTCCTTTTTCTCCTCCTGAAAGTACTTTTATTTTTTTGAAAACATCTTCACCAGTAAATAAAAATGTACCTAAAAGAGTTCTTATTTGTGTGGTTGTTAAGTTTGGAAAAGTATTATACATCTCGTCAAATACCGTTAACTCTGGATTTTCAAATTCCATTTGTTGGTCAAAATATTCTCTTTTTACATGATAGCCATATTCAAATTCTCCTCCGTAGCTTTTGGATATTTCCATTTAATGTTTTTAGTAATGTAGATTTTCCTGTACCATTTTCTCCTATTATTCCTAGTTTTTGCCCTTTATATAAATTAAGAGAAATATTATCATCAACTATTTTATTCTCATACCCTATTTTTAAATCTTTAACTGTTAATACTGTTTTTCCACTTTCAATTTCTATATTAAAATTCATATGAAATGATTTTAAATCATATTTATTAGGCTCTTCTATTATATCCATTTGTTCAATCTTTTTTAGCTTAGATAATGCCATTTTTGCTTTAGTAGGTTTATATCTAAACCTATCAGCAATTGCTTTTAATCTTTTTATTTCTGCTTGTTGATATTCATAATCTTTTAAGTTTTTTTCATAATCTATTTTTTTCTGTTTTTCAAAATCTGTATAGTTTCCTGTATATTCCTTCATTTGAGCATATTCTATTTCATAAACTTTATTTACTATTCTATCTAAAAACATTCTATCATGCGAAACTATAACTATTGCATTTGGATAATTTTTTAAATATTTTTCAAGCCATTCGATTGCTGTAATATCTAAATGATTAGTTGGTTCATCTAGCAATAATATGTCTGGTTTACTTAATATTAATTTCAAAAAGGCAATTTTGGTCCTTTGTCCTCCTGAAAATTCATCCATTTTTTTGTTCTTATCTTCATCTGTAAATCCAAATTTTTTTATGGCTGTTTCATACTCTTTTTTATATGTATATCCTCCTTGAATCTCATATCTTTCCAATGCGTTTGAATAATCTTTTATTAACTTCTCATCATTGTTATTTTGTAACATTTCAGTTATCTTAGATATTTTTTCTTCTAAATCAATTATTGATTTATATACTTTTAAGATTTCCTCTAGCATTGTTTTTGAAGAATCTTCAAAATTAATTTGCTTTAGATAACCAATACTTGGGTTACCTTGTTTATATATGTTAAATTTGTTTTCTCCTATTCCCTCTTCAAGCATAGAATTGTCTACTATTGAATTTAAAAAAGAAGTTTTACCACATCCATTTCTACCCACAATAGCAATTTTATCTTTATCCTTTATTTCAAAATCTATTTCTTCTAATATTGTCTCTGCTCCATATGATATTGCACCATTTGTTATTTTGTAATTCATTTTTCTGCTCCATTTCAAAATTTTAATTACTATTTTTTAAATAACTTAATAAATTCTCTGTATTTTCTTTTTTTACAAAACTTCCTCCGTTTTTTAATACATTTATTAACTCTTTGGTTTCTTCATTATTTTCTTTGCTTAACCCATCAGCTACCATATTTAGAAGCTTCTTTTTCCAAAAACCTAATTTACTAATATTTATACCACCTCTTAAATAAAATAGTGGAAAATTATATATATTATTTGCTTTTTTTAATTCTTCTATGTTTTTATTGTTTTCAGGATATGCTCCAACAGACCCACAACATACAATATTATATTTTTTTCTTATTTTGCTTAGTCCTACAATCTTTCCTGCACAAACCCATCCTAAGTAAAGAACCTCATCATTTGCTTTTAAGTTTTTACTTAATAATTTTAAATCTTTAATATTAAATTTAGGAATGTTTAATTCTTCACTTATTAAATTTGCATATTCTTCTGTAAAACCTGTTCCAGAATTATATATAACTGCTTTTATCATAAAATTCCCCCTTGTGATATGTTTATCAATTAATATATTATCATAATCACTATAAATTTATCAATCAATTATTTTTATTTAATAATATTATACATAAAAATAAGCCACTTATGATAATAAGTGGCTGTTCTAATAAAAGGGGATCTTGTGTATGTTTAACTAATTATATTAATTAGCTTATGTATTTATAACACCTAAAGTATACTCTAAGTCAATAGTTTTCACAAAAAATTCATAATTCTATTAGTAATTAAATATATTATTTATCTTTTTTTACCATGTCTAAAATATATTGTTTTAATGTTTCTACAATTTTTTCCTGTGGAACTTTTTTTATAATCTCTCCTTTTTTGAAAAGCATACCTTCTTTTACTCCACCTGCAATGCCAATATCAGCATTTCTTGCCTCACCGGGTCCATTTACTACACATCCCATAACTGCAACAGTAATATCAGATTCTATATTTTGTAAAAATTCTTCTACTTCTTTTGCCATTGGTATTAAATCTATTTGAGTTCTTCCACATGTAGGACATGCAATTAATGTAGGTGATTTTTTATATAAATTACAATCTTTTAATATTTCCTTTGCTACTTTTACTTCTTTAATTGGATCATCTGATAAAGAAACTCTTAAAGTATCTCCAATTCCTTCTCTTAATAACACACCTAAACCAATACTAGATTTAATAGTTCCACTAAACTCTGTACCTGCCTCAGTTATACCAATATGTAATGGATAATTAAAATTTTTAGCTGCTTCTTCATAAGCTTCAATACACAAATCTAAATCAGAAGCTTTTAAAGATAGACAAATATCATAAAAATCTAGCTTTTCTAAAATATCTATATGCCTTTTAGCGCTTTCAACCATAGCCTTAGCAGTAGGTTTTCCACCATATTTTTCTAATAAATCTTTTTCTAAAGAACCAGCATTAACACCAATTCTAATTGGAATATTCTTTTCCTTACATGCTTCAACAACAGCTCTTACTTTATCCTCACTCCCGATATTCCCAGGATTAATACGAACTTTATCCACACCAGCTTTTATAGCTTCAAGAGCAATTTTATAATCAAAATGAATATCCGCAACAATAGGAATATGAATTTTTTCTTTTATTGCTTTTATTGCTTTTGCATCCTCTAAGTCTAAGCAAGCAACTCTTATAATTTCACAACCAGCATTTTCTAAATCTAAAATTTGTTTAACAGTAGCCTCTACATCTTTAGTTTTAGTATTGCACATAGATTGTATGCTTACTTTATTTTGACCTCCTATTTGTACATTTCCAACCATTATTTTTCTAGTATCAGTTCTCTTATTCAACTTATTACCTCACTTTATTTTTAAATTTCCATATATACTAACATAATATCATAAATCTAGCAATATAATTATTTTAAAAAAGGCAACACATATATTTAAAAATTCTTGAAGTGAAACTTGTCAGCGACCAAACGAGCCATTTATCTTATAAAATTAGTAAATGTAGTTTGTTCTTGCTTAGGTGGATTAATTCCTTTCTCCTTACCTGCTTCAATACATTTTAAATAATATGCCATATTTCTTCCTAGTATTCTCATTGTTTGCATGCCTTCTTCATCTTGTTTAACTTGTTCTGGTGTATTACCATGAACCATATTCCAATATCTAGATGAAATAATTGGCATTTGAGTTATTCCAAAGTATTTGTTTATTTGATCATATGTAGCTGTTGTTCCAGCTCTTCTTGCTGATATTACACATGCTGCTGGTTTAAATAAGAATCTATCACTTTTTCCTGAACATGATGCTGAATAGAATGCTCTATCCATAAATGATGTAATTGCTCCACTTGCTCCAGCATAATGTACTGGTGTACCAAATATAAATCCATCTGCATCTTTTGCCTTTTCTACAAATTCATTTACTACATCATCAAATACACATTTTCCTGTTTTAGCACAATTTCCACATGCAATACATCCTGCTATAGGTTTTACACCAACCCAAAATATTTCTGTTTCTATATTCTCCTTGTTTAATTCTTTTGCCACTTCTTCTAATGCAATATTAACACAACCGTTTTTATGTGGTCCTCCATTAACTAATATTACTTTCATAGTCGCAACCTCCATTTAATCTTATTTAGCTTATGATATAGTTTTTATTTAAATACCTCTAATAATTAACGAAAATATTAGAGGTACTTACTTACTATTTTATTATTTGTTGCTAATTAATTATTACTATTAATTAAATTATTTTTTATCTTCTTCAGTTCCTGCTTTTAATGCTTTCCCATTTGCTTGTTTTGTCATCATTTTTTTAGCTAAAGCACAAATTATAGGATTTGTAGCACTTACAGCTTCTAGATTTTTCTTTAATCCTAATACTTTAAGACATGTATCTGTATAATCTACTACCATATCTAATCCTGAGATAAATGATGCCATATCAGAATTTAAAAATACCATTGGTGCTGCCATCTCTTCTGGAGTTGCAAGTCTTCCAGCAAGTCCTGCTTGTGCAATTAAGTTTTCTTCACTTCCAACCATATCTTGAAATTCTTGCTTCATACCAGTATTGGTTGAGCCTGGCAAAACATTATTAATTCTTATTCCAAGTTTTGCAAATTCTACTGATTGTTCACATGCAAACTGAGATGCACATCTTTTTGAATACATATATGCAAAAGTAGCTGGCGCTGAATTTGCTAATTTTTTAGTTACATTTTGTACTTCTTCCCATGTTTTGGCATGAACTACTTTATTTTGTTCTTTCTTGAATTTTTTCCACTCTAAACCAGCTGTTGAAGTACAATATACTATTGAACCACCTTTTGCCATTCTGTTTTTTAAATAATTTAATGTAATATACTTCAACTTTACATTCATTTAAATCAATCGCATAAAATTATAAATTATTTATTATTCATTGTTTCTATCATATGCAAATTGCCCTAAAATACATCCTATAACAGCTGCTACAAAATATGCTATTATATAGATATATTCACTTGTATTATAGAATATTAACATAGTTGGTATAAACATTATTGCAATAACAATTGGTATTGATATCTTAAATCTGTACTTGTTTCCATAAATTAGTCCACATGCCACTGAATATATGATATTTATAATCCATAAATCTATTAAAAATGTATAATTTTCTGTTCCTGGTACCAACTTATTTATTACAGGTATAATATTATATACTATTAATGAAATAATAGCGATTTTAAGTAAATCCTTTCCCATTTTATCACCTCTTGACTTTATCTTATGTTTATTGTTTTAAGCAATTTTGCAAATTTAGTTAATAGTTAAATTCTTTATTTTCAATGTTCTATAATATTTATATATCATAAAAATAAAAATTGCAACAAAAAAATATCCAAATATTAGATAAAATATAAATAAATTATCTGATTTTGGATATTCTCTATCTACTATCCTCTATTTTATTTTTTTACTCTTAAGGCTCTTAATGAATTTAATATTGCTAAAACTGAAACTCCAACATCTGCAAATACTGCTTCCCACATTGTAGATAAACCAAATGCTGCAAGTATAAGTACTAAAATCTTTACTGCTAGAGCAAAAATTATATTTTGTTTTACAATGCCCATTGTCTTTTTTGAGATTTTTATTGCTGTAGATATTTTAGATGGTTCATCTGTCATTATAACAATGTCTGCAGCTTCTATTGCTGCATCTGAACCTAAGCCTCCCATTGCAATACCTATGTCTGAAATAGCTAGTACTGGTGCATCATTTAATCCATCACCTACAAATGCAAGCTTTCCTTTTGTTGATTTTTGTTTCAATAATCCTTCTATTTTTTCTACTTTACCATCAGGTAATAGTTCAGTATAAACTTCATCAATATTTAATTCTTTTGCTACACTTTCTCCTACATTTTTTCTATCACCTGTTAGCATTACTGTTTTCTTTATATTATGTTTCTTTAAGTCATTAATTGCCTTTTTAGAATCTTTCTTTATTTTATCTGATATCACAATACATCCTGCAAACTTATTATTCACCGCTACATATATTACTGTACCAATGTCATTACATTTTATATAATCTATATTTCTTTCTTGCATTAATTTTTCATTACCAACTAAAACTTCTTTTCCTTCTACGTTGGCAACAACACCTTTACCTGATATTTCTGAAGTGTCTGTAATTACGTTATTGTCTATTTCTTTTCCATATGCTTCTTTTAAAGAAATTGAAATTGGGTGATTTGAATAACTTTCTGCAAATGCACTTAATTTTAATAACTCTTCTTTTGAAATATCGTGTGGTTCTACTTTTTGTACTTCAAATACGCCTTCTGTTAATGTACCTGTCTTATCAAATACTACTATTTCTGTATTAGATAAAGCTTCTAAGTAGTTACTTCCTTTAACAAGAATTCCTGTTTTAGATGCTCCTCCAATTCCTCCAAAGAAACCAAGTGGTATAGAGATTACTAGTGCACAAGGACAAGATACAACTAAAAATGTTAAAGCTCTATATAGCCAATCTGTAAAATCTCCTATTCTTAATACAAATGGTGGAATTATTGCAAGTAATACTGCAATTATTACCACTATTGGAGTATAATATCTTGCAAATTTAGTAATAAAGTTTTCAGATTTAGATTTTTTGCTACTTGCATTTTCTACTAAGTCTAATATTTTACTTACAGTTGATTGCCCAAATTCTTTTGTAACTTTTATTTCAATTAATCCGCTTGTATTAATACATCCGCTTAATACTTTATCATTTTCCCTTATTTCTCTTGGAACAGATTCACCTGTTAAAGCAGCTGTATCAACCATTGAATTTCCTTTTGTTACATTTCCATCTAATGGTATTTTTTCACCTGGTTTTACAACTATTGTTTCTCCAATTTGCACTTCATCTGGATCAACTTTTATAATTTCACCATTACGTTTTACATTAGCAAAATCTGGTCTAATATCCATTAGGCTTGCAATTGATTTTCTAGATTTATCAACAGCATAACTTTGGAATAATTCACCTACTTGATAGAAAAGCATAACCGCAACAGCTTCTGGAAATTCACCTATAGCAAAAGCTCCTATAGTGGCAATAGTCATAAGGAAATTTTCATCAAAGACTTTGCCTCTTAATATATTTCTAAATGCCTTTAAAACAATTTCTAAACCTACTACAATATAACTAAATATATATATTCCTTTATTAATCCATTCATTTCCAAAAGGAATAGCCATAGCCATTATAAACAATATTAAAGCTATGATAATTTTAATCCCTCTTTTTTTCATCACAAAATCCTCCTAACTATTGTCTATGATTAATATGCTCAAGACCTAACTCAAATGACTTCTTAACATGGTCATCATCTAATGTATAATATACTTCTTTTCCTTCTCTTCTACATTTAACAATTCCCGCTCTACGTAAAGTTCCTAATTGATGTGATATTGACGATTTTGTCATTCTTAATACATTTGCAATATCACATACACACATTTCATTTTGATCAAGTGCAAATAAAATCTTTGCCCTTGTTGTGTCACCAAGTATTTTAAAAAACTCTGCCAAACTGTTGAAAGTGTAAGAATCCGGCATGTTTTTTAATGTTTTATCTACAATCTCTTGATGTATTATATTACAATCACAAACAAATTCATTTTTTGCCATTTTATTTCTCCTTTCTCTTATCATATGTTATTAACAATTGAATGATTACTCAACTTTTCTTATATTATAGTTGAATGTATATTCAATTGTCAATAGTTCTATGAAATTTTTTTCATATTTTTATTTTACTTTTTATTATGTTTTTTCCCAACTTGAATTTCTCTTAGATAAGTATTTATACTTTAAAGGACATAAAAAAGAGGCTATATATCAACTCTTTTATATATAGCCTCTTTTCACACTTTTATTTATATTAATTACTTAATTATATCTTTAAGACTAAGTGTATCATCTGCTGGAGTATCAATTCCTATACATAATAGTTTATCCTTAGCATCTACAACACATGTTGTCGCAATATAATCCTTATTATTATATGAACCTGTATATTGTTCTTCTATATAAAAATATTCGTTATCGTTAATTTTCTCTGACTTTATTTCTCCTTCTGAGTTTTGTAGAACATATTCTCTAATATATTCTTCAGGAGTAAGGTCTGCATTCTCATAGTTAGATTTATCATCAGTAAATACTATAATCATTTTTTCAAAATCATTTGTTGCTGCCACGCAATCATAAGAATTACTAAAAGTGCTTCCAAAATAATATTCAGTTTCTTCGGTTGTTAAAATTGCCATATCATCTGGCATATCCAATTTTATATCATCTATTCCAACATCATATACATTATTTTCAAGTCTTGACTCATCAAATTGAAGACTGTCAATTGTGTTTTGTGCTTCTTCACTTCGATAATTTTGTGTAAATACTATTATTGAAGCAAGTATAACTGCTACTATAACTACTATAACAAATGTTTTGGCTCCAGAGAATCCATATCTATACCATGAACTATTTTGTGCTTTTTCACTGAAGTAGTATTTATTAGATTTTTTCTTAATTATTTGTTGTATTTTTAAGTAATCAAAAATTCCTCTTGCTTTTTGTTCTCCAAATTCTTTAATTAAATCTTCCATAACTAAATCTTTTGTAATAGTATGATGTTTATCTAATGCATCATTTTTGTCAAATATACTTCTAACTTTATCAATATCATCTTTTGAATAATCTTCTGTACTTGCATCTTTTGCAAGTATTCTCATATCTTTATCTTTTATGCCTTCTCTTATTTGTTTATTTAAGCTAACAATAATTCCACCTATTACTATAATTCCAAAAATTAGTGATATTACGTAATCTGTTAAAACTGTATTTACAAATTCTTGATAAGAATATATATATTGAAAGTTTTCAATAGTTATAGTTAGTCCTGATTTTACTAAATAGCACATTGGTATAACTACTAACATTGCAAGTGTTATTGATATAAAAGAGCAAATTGATAAAATTATAGGTATTTTTTTATTCATTTTTGCTTTTGTTAATTTATATCCATAAAAACTACCTGCAACAATAAAAATTGCTAAAACTGCATAAATCACATTTAAGAAAACATATGCAAGTACCCAAGGTAAAGAACCTATTATTGCACCTATTAAAGCCCCAATTACTCCTATAAAATATCTGTTTTTTGTTTCTTCTTCCATAAATTTTCCTCCTACGTTTTTTACTTTTATAAATTATAACATAACATATTTTACAAAAACAATTATTTTATGAATTATACAATATTATAGGTATAGATGTATTTATATTATTATATATTGTTTTTGCTGCTGAATATGGTAAGTTTACACATCCATGAGAACCATTTGTCATATAAATATTTCCTCCGAAATTTGATCTCCACAATGCATCATGAAGTCCTATTCCGCCATTGAAAGGCATCCAAAAATTAACATGTGAAGAATACTTACTTCCATCTCCATTATAGCCCTCTAAGTATGTGTCTGTTGTTTTATATGTTAAATAATATATACCAGCTGGTGTTGCATAACCACCTGCAACACTTCCTGTAACACATGATGTGCTTACTATACGTTTTCCATCAACATACATCCATACTTTCTGTCTTGTTAAATCTATTTCTACATATGTATCAATATTCATGTAATCTGGTAAGGGATTATATATTGGGTCAAAAGTATATTTTTCCCCTTTACCTAATTGCTCCTTTATTCTTTTTACTTCCTTATCTGTATCTAAGTCTGCATAAGTTGCTCTACCAAATGATATTTTTATTTTTCCTATTCCTGTTGCATTAAAATCTGTCGAATTTAATCTATATGATGCTTTTTCATCAAGTTTCTCGACAAATTTTGGTACATTACCATCTATATCTATACTATAAAATCCTTCATCATCTCTATAAATCCATTCTTTCATTACATCTGCATCTAGTACATATGTACTTCCATCAGATAAGTTATATTCGATAGTTGTTGCTAAAATAGAATTTATATATTCTTTCTCCTTATTTAGTTCTTCGTTTGTAGATAGTATTTTAGGAGTTACATTAGTTATTTGTTTAAAATCTATTATAGTATTTCCAGATTTTAATGATTTTATCATATATTTATAGGCTGTATCTAAGCTTAATTCATTTCCATATTGCTCTGGTTTCACAACTAATTGATTATCTTCATTAAGCTCCAAATATGCATTTTCTGGTTTTCTAACATTAGTCTCATGAAATACTGATAAACTAGATAAATATTCTTTTACTTTATCTTCATTTAAAGAATATAAATCTTCTATATTATATTCTTTCTCTTCTTCACCTCTTTGAGAATACATTATTTTTTTAAGTTCATCTTCATTTTCAACTTTCAACTCAAAAAAGGCCCCTAAACAGGTATATTCTTTGTCATCTGCAAATAATAATTTAATTTCAGAATTGGCCATATTTTGTTCTAATTTTTTCTCTGCAGAACTCAACTTTAAGAAAGAGCATTCTACACCATTTATATATGTTTTGTATTGAAAACTATCTTTACTAAATGTTTTTACTAAAATAGCTATTATAGCAATAATTATTATTGTGCATATAAAGACAACAATCTTCAATACTTTTCCATTTTCATGTTGTGTTCTCTTCATATTGTGCTATCTCCTTTTTTTAGTACTTTGAAATTTCGTTTAATATTATACCATAAATATAAAAAAAATAAATAATTATATCATATTTTGTCATATTTTGTTACTGTATTTTTTTAATTTTATTTTTTCCATAATAATATATATGATATTCATTAAATAAAAATTAAAAATTTTTAAAGTAAGTAGCATATCGAAAAAAAGAAAAGGGCACTTACAAGCGCCCCTGTCTCCTTCCTACCACTCTGTCCACAAGAACTAGCCCATATGATATGAGCAGTATGAATATCCCCATAAGTATGATTGCTCCAGCCACGCCCTTATAACCTATTTGTGTGTAGTCAAGAAAAATGTATGCAAACTTTGTAGATCCACCTACTCCAAAGAACTCTCCACCATTTGAGCTGTATGTGTATACATATATCAAATAATTGAGAGGAATAATCAGCCATATAAGAGGATAATATAACTTAAACTTTCCCTTTTTGTCAAAGAAAAAGTAATCCAGAATGACTAATATTGGAGAAACTACATGAACCAAAAAATTTGACATAAACTTTTCAAAACCACCGGTATCGATTTGCATATCGAAACCAATAGGTCCAAGAGCAATTGCATAAACCAGACCGGTTATTGCAATTATGATGGTTACACAACCTTTTACAAGGTGATAAACATCACTTTCCTGGTAATCATCTTTTACAGCAGACACCATCAGTATAAACACAAAAAACACCAAGCAAATAATATTGCTTTGGAGCGTGTAATATGACAATATTGCTGAAACAGATGACGTTTCAACCACATTTAGGACAATTCCGGTAGACAAAGAAGTAATCAGAAGCATCCGGTAGAAAAAAGAAAGTCTTCTCTTATCCAACCTTCTTACCTCCCTTTATACTCGGTCTTCCTTATTATACTACATCTTCTTATTTTTTTAAAGAAAAAAGGTAATCAAATCTTTTAAATAATTTTGATTACCTCTATTATTTATATTATTTTAAGTAAATCTATAAGCCGGGTTCTGTCTTGAATAGTCATCTATCTAGTACATATATTACTATATGCATCATGCCACC
>CALXNM010000017.1 GCA_944389745.1 uncultured Clostridia bacterium
GGATGTTACTTCCATTCCCAGAAGCAGTAGATTTCTTAAACACTATGGCAAGACGTGCCAGAAAAAGAAATGTATCTCTTGCAATTATTTCACAGAGATTCCAAGATTTCTATGAGAAACCAGAAGCACAAGCGGTATTAACATCATCAGATACAAAATTATTCTTAGCACAAGATAAATCAGAAATACAATACTTAAAAGAAGTATTCAAACTAAGTGAAGGAGAGGCAAATTTCTTAGTTACATGTTTAAAAGGAGAAGGCTTATTAAAAGTAGGAGGAGATAGTGCAATTATTCAAATCAGACCTACAGCAAAAGAATTTGAGTTCGTTGAAACAAACTTAAATAAATTAGTTCAAAAAGGTAAAAGAACGGACAGTAAGTATTAGGGGGGAGATATGGAAAGATTAACAAAGAAAAGCACAGCACTAAAGATAGCAATAGCAGTAGTAATTGTTTTATTATTTAACTTTTCAGCTCCAACAATAAGCCAAGCAGGAGTGGCTGAAGTCATAGGAGGAACATTACTTTCTCCAATTATCGATTTATTATTAGCTATAGGTGATGGAGCAATAAACTTAATTCAGAGTATATTGTTTGGAATAGAAAATTCACTGCTAAAAGTAGCCGTACATAATGCGGACCTCTGGGAGACCATTGGTATGGTAGTAGGCGCTGTAGCTGGAATTGCGGCGGTAATAGCAATAACTGTAGTTACAGGTGGTGCAGCATTATCTGCAATTATACCAGCACTTGTAGCAGCAGGAGCAGGAGCATATGCAGGATACAAGATAGTTGATGCAGCATTACCAGATACATTTTATCTTCCAGTATATGCAATAAGTCCAGAAGAGATATTCTCAAATAAAATTGGACTATTAGATGTTAACTTCTTTAATCCTGATCCAGACAAATATGCAGACCAAACACTTGAAAGTGGAGAAACAGTAGAACAAGAATTAACATCTGTTACATTACAACCTACAATATCAAGTTGGTATTTAACATTGAGAAATTTAGCTTTAGTTGTATTATTATCTGTACTATTATATATAGGTATTAAAATCGTAACAAGTAGTGCAGCTCAAGACAAAGCAAAGTATAAAGAAAAACTATCAAGTTGGATAATAGCAATGTGTATTTTATTCTTTATGCATTACATAATGGCATTTGCTACAATGGTAGTAGAAGCTATTTCAGAAGGTATCAATACTGTAAATAAACCAATAATAGTAACAATGCCTAACTTGGAAGAAAAAGATTATGAAGTTGAGGTTGTTGAGACAAACGATGAAGGTAAAGCAGAAACTAAAGGTGTCAAAGCTCGTGAGTGGTTTGAAGAAGCTGGATTAATAGTAGAAGGTGACCAATATGCATGGCCAACAAACTTAATGGGAAGATTAAGAATAAGTATGCAGATGGATGCAAACTTGACAGAAGACAACCAAACTTTAAGACAATTAGGATATGTAGTACTATTCCTAGTATTAGTGTTCTATACAATTGCTTTCTTGGTAGTGTACATAAAGAGATTAATAATGCTAGCATTCTTAACAATGATAGCACCACTAGTTGCAATGACATATCCATTAGATAAAATGAGTGATGGTAATGCACAGGCATTTAATATGTGGATAAAAGAATATGTATTTAATCTATTAATACAACCATTACATTTAATATTGTATACAATGCTAGTAGGTTCAGCAATTGATTTTGCAAGCGAAAATATGATATATGCAATAGTTGCAATAGGATTTATATTTGAAGCAGAAAAAATCATGAGAAGATTCTTCGGATTTGATAAGGCTTCAACAGTTGATGCAAATGGATCTGCTGTTGGTGGAGCCTTAGCAATGGCTGGAGTAAATCAATTACGTAGGTTAGCTGGAGCAGGCAACAGAAAAAAAGCCGGAGGAGGTTCTGGAAGTGGAGGCTCTGGTTCAGGAGGTGGAGCTGCCGCAGCATCAGCTAGAAAGATTAAGACTAGAGATTTATTAAATCAAATAACAGGAAGAGGAGCACAACCAGGGGCAAATGCAGGGGCTGCTGGATTGGGAGTTGCAGCAGCACAAGGTGCTCAAGATTCTGAAGATGATTCAGGAAGTACACAACCACGATTAGCGGCTCAAACAGATGTAATAGATCCTAACAAATCAGATGAGTGGAATAGATTACAAAGTGAAAGACAAGCTCTTATTGATATGAGAAATGGAGATGGAGATGCAGACGCAGATACATATGCTCAGCTTGACAGAGAATTAAGAGAAAGTGATACAAGAGGAATAAGAACTTGGGCAAGTGACTTGTACCAAGGAAGCAGATTACAGTCAGGGGTTAATAATGTTTCAAATGCAGCAAGAGCAGGATTACATAGTGCGGCTGATTATATGTCTAGAACACCTCCAGTTAGACTTGCAAGACAAATGGGAAATGGAGCAAAATCTGTTCGTGATATGGCAGCAGCAAGAGCTGATGCTATACGTACAGCTATACCAAAACCTATTAGAAATTCTGTTAGAACATTCGGAAGCAATGCTGCTAATGTAGCAAGAGGCGTTGGAGCAGTAGGAATGGAAGGACTAAAATATGCAGCACCAAGAGCTGCAAAAGGACTTGGGAAAGCAGCTGTAAAAGGTGGACTAGCAGTAACTGCTGGAGCACTAGGTGTAGCTGGAGGATTAGCAACTGGAGATGACAAAAATGTTTTACAATATGGAGCAGCAGGAGCAGCTGCTGGATGGGCAGCTGGTAGCGGAGCTGTTGGTGCAGCAAAGAGCGCGGATGATATTGTTAGGAATATTGGAGCAACTGCAGCAACTACATATACAATAGCTGCACATGGTACAGATGCTGAAAAAGATAGACAAAGAGCAATAGAAGACAAAGCTGCAATGAAAGATAAAGATAGACAAAAACTATATGCTGACGAATTAAACATTTCAAAGAAAGAAGTAAAACAAGTTATGGAAGAAGCTCAAAAATATAGGGAAAATGGAATTACTGATGACGATGTTATAATAAAAGCTATGAAAGCAGACGGATTTGGAGATGATAGAGCAAGCCAAGAAAGAATTCTTCTTGCAGGACTTGCAAGCGAAACAGGAAATGACAACAAGAAAATTAAAGATTTAGAGACTAGATTAACAGAAAGAGGTCTAAGACCAGAAGATGTTAAAAAATATGTTGATGGAGTAAGAGGGATTACAGGAGCAATATAATATAAGACTTAAATATCTATATAAAACATCAAAGTAGAGCAGAAAGTAAAATTTCTGCTCTATTTTAAAAATTTAAGATAAAAGGAGAAAAAAATGGGAAAGAGAATTGCAGAATGGTATATAAGAAACAAATCAAAAATTTTATTTGTGGCATTTGTAGCATTAGTTGTTATAATAATAAATATTATTTTACAATTGGTTATTAAATTTGGAAACGATGATGAGCCAGTTCAAGATAGTACACCTAGTTTAGCAGATACTATTAATAATAATTTTAATACAATTACAATGGAATCAGCAGACTCAGTTCTTTCTGGAGATGAACTAACTTCTTATCAGGTAACTATGGCAGGAATAATTGAACAATTTGTAGATTATTGTAATGCAAAAAATGTAAATGATGCATACAACATGCTAACAGAAGATTGTAAACAAGAAATGTATTCAAGTGTAGAAAGTTTTACTACTTACTATTATAACAATGTATTTAACGGAACTAGCAAAAAAGTAAATGTAGAGAACTGGAGGGGAAATATATATAAAGTAGAATTTACTCCAGACTTTTTAGCATCAGGGGTATATAGTGAAGATAATATTATACAAGATTATATGAGAGTAATTCAAGGTGATGATGGACAGTATAAGTTAGATATTAATAGTTATTTGGGAAGAGAAGAAATAAATAAAACAAGCGAAAATGACTATGTTAGTGTTACAGTTTTAAGAAGTGATACATATATGGATTATCAAACATATACATTTAGCATAACCAATAAAACTTCAAATGAAGTTATCTTAGATGATAGAATATATACAGACTCTATGTACTTAGAAGATGAAAATGGAATTCAATATGGGGCTTATTCTCAAGAACTAAGTGACCCAGAGTTAACATTAAGCCAAAATGAGACAAAAGAAGTAACTATAAAATTCTATAATAAATTCAGTTCAGAAAAAGTTATAAATAAAGTTGTATTTTTAAGAATTTCACCTAATTATGATGATAGCATGAGAAGATATGAAAAACTTGAAATTGGACTAAACTAGAAACAAGATAATTTTCACAAAAATAGAGCACATTAAAATAAGTTTGTAAAGGGTATTACAATTGAAAAAACTTGAAAAAAGTAGTATAATATATAAAATATGCAATAATAAATTTTTAATAAAATGTATTAATAAAAGGAGATTGTAATGGATAATAATGGTTTCGAACAAATAAAAATCCAAATGAAAAAAATATTAAAAAAAGCGGGTAAAACAGTAAAAAGATTAGGGTTACCTATAATTGCATTGGTTTTAATAGCTATTATTGTTGTGGGTGGCTTAGGCTATGAGATGACTAGACAAGATGGCTCATATGTAGAAGGCGATGACAGCAATATTTTGTATGCAGTCTCACAATTTACACAAAACGTAACCATTGATTATGATGGAACAATAAGAACATCTATGTCAGCTCAAGAATTATGGGATGAGATGGTTAAAAACCATACCAGAATAGATGAATATTTAGATAATCCGCAACAGTTATTGAAATTGATGAATGCGGAAATAGTTACAAATTATCCAGATACAAGACCAGAAGGAGAAATAGATGAACCATTAGATGAGGAATTCTGGGACAATTTAAATAAAAATGTAGATTCAACAGAAACACAAGGTATTATCAAATTTAAAAGAGCAATGGATGATGGTACCACACAAACAATGACTTATGTAACACCAGAAACTTTTAATATGTACATAGAAAATTATAATATATCTGGTTCTGAAGCTGATAAGCAAACAGCTTTGAAGCATTTTACAATAGAAAAAAATATAACTACTTGGAATCTAGAAAATAATGATACAATGAAAATGACAATAAGTTTAAATGATGCTAAGAATACAATATTAAATGTATCTATTAATTTAGAAGAAGAAGAAAATGAATATACAATTACTAAGGAGGAGAAATAGTGGATAAAAAGAAAATCTTGCCAATAATTATTATATTAGTAATATTATTAATAGCTTTAATAGTAATATTTGTAACAATCGCTGGTAACAACAAAGATAATGATAATACTAATAATCTTGTAGAAAATGTTCAAACTGCTGAGGAAACAAATAATTTCTTTAAGCAAATAGATGATTATCAAACATATTATACTATCAAAAATATAATGAGCAATTATACTACATATGTAAAACATATAACTGGAGATGAATATATGGATGCAACAAGATTAGGTATGAGTCAGGAAGAAATGAAATCTACAGTACAAAATGATGGAGTAACAGCGATAAAAGCCATTTTAGACCCAGAATATATTTCAGATATGCAAACAGAAGATAATACTATAATAGAAAGACAACAAGAATTTATAAAAAAAGGTGACTATAGCGAAAATATTCCATATAATGTAACTTTTTCAAGTGCATTAATAGGAGAATTAAAATCAAATGTGAAATTAGCTTTATTAAAATCACAAATAAATGGAGTTGAATTTGATATATTATTAAAATTAGATTTAACTAATAAAACATATTCAATCTTTTATGAGGATTATATAGAAAAATATGGATATGATGAAAATACACAAAAAGAGGCTATACAAGTAAGTGATTCTGATATTCAAAAAAATGATTATAATTCGTATACAGAAGCTAATATAACAGATGAATTCTTAGTAACACAGTATTTCGCAGAATATAAAGCTAATATGTTATATAATACTGAGCAAGCATATTCATTATTAAATGAAACATATAGAAACAATAAATTTGGAGATTATACAAAATTTGCTAGCTATGTTAATACTAATAGAGAAAAATTTGAAACAGCAAATATTGAAGGCTATGAAATAAATGAATTTGACGGAGTAAGAGAATATGTGTGTATAGACCAATATGATAGATATTATATATTCTCAGAAAGAAACGTATCAAGTTTTGATGTGGTATTAGATACATTTACAGTAGATTTACCAGACTTTCTTGAAGAGTATAATAAATCTAATAATGCTGATAAAGCTGGTATGAACTTACAAAAAATTGTAGATGCATTAAATGATGGAGATTATACATACATATATAACAAATTAGATGAAACATTTAAACAAAACAATTTCAAAACAGAAAATGACTTTACAACATATATGAATAATACATTCTTTGCAAATAATAATGTAGAATTTTCAAACTACAAAAATAGCGGAGACCTTCATATATTTGATGCAACATTTACAGATAAAGACAATGCTAATAGTCAAGCAGTAACTAAAACTTTTATAGTTCAATTAAGAGAAGGAACAGATTATAGAATGTCATTTAATGTACAATAAAATTAAAAAGGTGAGAGGCTTGACAACTATTGCCTTTTTGGTTTTTCTAAAAATATATGTAATAATAAATTTTTAATAAAATGTATTAATAAAAGGAGATTGTAATGGATAATAATGGTTTCGAACAAATAAAAATCCAAATGAAAAAAATATTAAAAAAAGCGGGTAAAACAGTAAAAAGATTAGGGTTACCTATAATTGCATTGGTTTTAATAGCTATTATTGTTGTGGGTGGCTTAGGCTATGAGATGACTAGACAAGATGGCTCATATGTAGAAGGCGATGACAGCAATATTTTGTATGCAGTCTCACAATTTACACAAAACGTAACCATTGATTATGATGGAACAATAAGAACATCTATGTCAGCTCAAGAATTATGGGATGAGATGGTTAAAAACCATACCAGAATAGATGAATATTTAGATAATCCGCAACAGTTATTGAAATTGATGAATGCGGAAATAGTTACAAATTATCCAGATACAAGACCAGAAGGAGAAATAGATGAACCATTAGATGAGGAATTCTGGGACAATTTAAATAAAAATGTAGATTCAACAGAAACACAAGGTATTATCAAATTTAAAAGAGCAATGGATGATGGTACCACACAAACAATGACTTATGTAACACCAGAAACTTTTAATATGTACATAGAAAATTATAATATATCTGGTTCTGAAGCTGATAAGCAAACAGCTTTGAAGCATTTTACAATAGAAAAACAATATACAGCATCAAGTGTAATGGCAGGAACAATTGAAGCAGGAACTGTAATAGAAATTCCAGAAGGTTTTGGAAATTATTATACATATATGGGATGGCAACTTATAACATCACCAAGTTCAATGCAATATAAATTAAGAGAACAAGCTGGAATGAACTTTGATGCAGAAGGTTTTGGAATTATAAATGGACGTTATGTTATAGCATGTACAACAACTTTTGGACAAGTTGGAGATTATATAGATTTTTATTTGGATAACGGTATAGTTCTTCCTTGTATAATAGGAGATATTAAAAATCAAAATGATGCAGGATGTAACCAATGGGGACATGATAATGGACAATGCGTAGTTGAATTTGTTGTAGACACAGAAACATGGTATACAAATCCAATGCATGCAAACCCAGGAACATCAAGTTGCCACCCAGAGTGGGATTCAAGAGTAGTAAAAGCAGTAAATGGAGGTAGTTATTTTGACAATCCAAACTTTGGAGCAGATACAAATATAGAAGAAAATGGAAGCAACAGTAGTAGCAGTGATAGTAGTGATTCAAGTGATAGTAGTGATACAAGCAGCTCAAGTTCAGATACACTAAGATGGCCAACAGATGGAAATACAATAACTTCATACTTTGGATTAAGGGATGCACCTTTAGCAGGAGCATCAACTAACCATCAAGGTATAGATATAGGAGTTCCATCAGGAACAAATGTATATGCAGCTAAAGATGGAACAGTTACAGCAGCCTTCTTTGACCAATCTGGTGGTAATATGATTATAATAGACCATGGTGGAGGATTTGAGACCAGATACTTACATAATAGCCAAATATTAGTATCCGTAGGAGATACAGTAACAAAAGGACAGGTAATAGCTAAAGCAGGTAGTACAGGAAACTCTACAGGACCACACGTACACTTTGAAACAAGATTAAATGGTACAGCTGTAGACCCACTATCATACAAATATGATAATGGAATGGGTAGTGGAACAGGATCTGTAGGAAATGGTCAAGAGCCAAATTCAAAATATGTAGTTAAAGTAGCTGCATGGAGTGAAAGATATGAAGAAGTAGTAGCCGGTGGAGATGGTTCAGTTGACCCAGAACCAGTAATACCATATAAAGAGGGAAGCACAACATATTCTATGACAGCACAAACAATAGATTACCAGAGTATGGTAAGTGGATATCAAATGCCATTTGACTACTTATGGCAATGGATAGTAACAGGAAGAGATAAAGACTTTGGATTAGATATAGCAGACTTAATATTTGATAGTGAATTAGAGATAACAGTACATGATAATGTAACAAAAGTAACAGATGTAGATACATATGAATATACAAGAAAAACAAAATATCATACACATGATATAGTAGTAACAGGAAGTTGGAGTGATACAACAACCACAACAGATACAAGTGGAGCAACAACATCAACACCATCATCAGGAACAATACATGAAGAAAATAAAGCAGGAAGCGAAAAAGAAGAATTAAAGAACTATGTAATAATACATACAACTATAACAACAACAGACACATTAAATGTAAGTTTAACAAAAGCAGATGTATGGATAGTAGACTATACACAAGAATTTGAATATCAGGAAGAAAATTTACCAACTGTAACTGGAGACCCGACGGCAATGGAACAAAATAGAGAGTACCCGGCAAGCCCAGATGCAGAAGATAATTCAGATCCGGCGGGAATAGGAGCAGCATTTGAACAACAGGTAAGAGCCAAATATAGTGATAAAGACTCAGTAAGCACAAATATGACATGTATAACATCATATTATTATGGATTTGATGGAACAGTTACAAATGCAAATACAGTAGAGTCAAAGAAATACACAGCATTACCAAAACAGTTAATTGCAAAAGATGATCCACATGCAGAAGAAGATAACTTTGTAAAGATATTAAGAGAAAGAGAGCATCATGATACATTAACAAATGTAATGAGTGCACCAGACTGGTTATTTGATTTAATAAAAGAAAATGAAAGAACAGTAGATATGTTAGACCTAACAAAATACTTACTATATAAAGCATCAGGAGTAGATTATGGAGTAACAGATTTTGACTTTTCAATATTTGACCCAGCAAACTTTATAACAGTAGGTGGAACATCAAGTGGAATAGGAGGAATACAAGGAGAAATATATGACTTCTTCCTAGCAAAAGGAATACCACCAGCCGGAGTAGCAGCAATAATGGGAAATGTAGAAGGAGAAAGTTCTTTCAATACAGCAGCATCAAATGGAACACACTTTGGATTATTCCAATGGGGTGGTGATAGATTTACAAACTTAAAATCATATGCAGCTTCACAAGGAAAAGAATGGACAGATTTAAATTGTCAACTAGAATATGCATGGCAAGAACTAAATGGAGGATATTCAAATGTAAAAGATGTATTAATGAGTACAACAGAAGAATCAGACATAGAATATGCAACATGGTACTTTGGAAGATATTTTGAAGTATTCTTCACAGGAGATAGTTTTGAGGCAACTAAACATTATACTGCACAGAGATACGAATATGCATTAAAATGGTATAAGGAATGGCAAGAAAATCATACATCAATTGGAGCAGGAGGAGACTTTCTAGCTGTAGCAAAACAATGTCATGATTATTTAAGAGAAAATAATTATTATTATCATAATGGTAATGTTATACCAATATCACAAAATTCAGTAAAAGGAATAGATTGTAGTGCTTATGTAACATGGGTACTTTATGAATATGGCTATAAAGATTTAGCAGGATGGCAGCAGAGTACGAGAACATTACTAGGTTTAGCTCAAAGAAAAGGTTGGACTATAAAATCCGGTTCACAAGCTGTAGCCGGTGACATTGTATTAAATCCAGGTTCACATACTTCAATATATGCAGGAAATGGTCAATTTTATGATTGCGGATCAACCAACTTGATAAGATCAGTAATAACAACGTATAATCCAGGATATCAATATGCAATTACAGTTACTAAACCATAAAAGGAGGAAATTATGGAGAAACATAAAAAATTAATAATTATATGTATAGTGGTATTAATTGTAACATTAGTAGTTTTAACTATCACTTTAATATTATTAAATGATAAAAAAGAAATAGAAGAAGTAGAAGGAACTATTCGCATAAATAAAGATGGAACAGCAGAAACTCTTCCAGAACCGGAGATGAATCTCAAATACGATCAGATGGAGTTACGTGAACCAACAGAATTCTTTTCTGTAGAAAAATGTATACAAGATAATATTAATTCAAGCTTTAAAGCACAAAAAATGAATTACCTACAAGGAGAAAGAATAATGACATACTCCATCTATGGCACAATAAATTCAGAAGATAATAGTCAAACTCTAGAAAAATATTTTATAGTTAGAGTTGATATGTACAATATGACTTTTGAGATACAGGACTTATCGGATGGAAATTATGAAGATATTGATCAAATAAAGCTAGAAGATGATGAAACAGAAATTTCAAATAATAATTCTTTTGAATATGTGGCTGTAAGTGGTGAAGAAATGTGCAAAAAATATTTAGAAGATTTTAAACTAAAAGAATTAACTAATCCTCAGGAAGCATATTCAATGTTAGATGAAGAATATAAGCAGCAAAACTTTCCAACATTTGAATCATTTCAAGAATATATAAATAACAATAAAGAAAAAATTCAAAGTGCTGAATTATTGCAATATGACGTAAATAGAAAAGCTGATTATACAGAATATACATTAGTAGACAATAATAATGATTCTTATACAGTAAAAACAACAGGAATATGGGACTATACAATTTTAATGAACAATTAATTATATGAAGGATATTTTGGGAGATGAGATCATGAAAGAAAATAAAAGAGAAGAAGTAATAAATAATATGCTAAATCTTAGAGCAAGTATTTCAGAAAAACTTGCTGAAAGAAATCAAGAGGTAGACAATATAGGATATTATAAAGACTTTGAATTTAAAGGTTCAGGACTTGCTATTAATGATGCATATATAGTAAAACTAAAAGATAGTGAAAAAAGTAAAGGAAAACCTAAATCTAAAGAAGATGAAGAAGGCAAAGAAAAAATTGCCTATGAAATATATGATAAAGACAATAATTTAATAGCAACAGTAAATGAAACAGGAGAAGTTGAATTTGACCAAGAGTTTTTAGAGAGTTTAGAAAAAGTAAATAAAGAATATTATGATACATTAACATTAGATGAAGCAGAATTTGAACTTCCAGAAGAACTAGGAAAAGATGATTTAGTACTAACAGGGCAAGAACTAGATGAAAAACAGGCAGAGAAAGATTTAGAGAAAATTTCAGAGAAAATAGGAAGCAAAGATATAGAAGCATATTCAACAATGAATGTAGATCAAACTCCTCAATTTGACAAAATAGTAAACAAACAAGAAATTGATCCTAATGCAAGGGTAACTCAAACAGAAACATTAGCAGATATGATTCCAGAAATAAGAGAAAAAGGAATTGTAAAAGTGGGAGTAGTTTTTTCAGACCATTCTAAAGGACAAAGTGGAAGATTTTCTTTTGTTGGGTTAGATAAAGATGGAAATATACATAGTATAGATAGCTTAGAAAATACACAAGGAACCACTACAGGGCAAACAGTAACATCAATTAATAGTAGAGATGGTAGTGTGGTGGAAGAAGAGCAAGTTGCAGGAATGGTTAGAATAAATGGAAGAAGTAGAACAAATGGACAAGAAGAAATGCTATCTGTAAAAATAGGACAATATGGTATATTAGAAGTAGATTATGTAAGAGCAGATTTAAGTAAAGATAAAGATGAAAGATATTTGTCTGCTCCAATAGAAACCAGTAATCAAAGACCAACAACTAGAGCAGTTAGAGAGATGATGGATAAAACTAGAAACACAGAAATTGACGATGAACTTGAAAGGTCTGAAGAAGAAATAGAAAGAGACGGTGAAACGGAGTTAAGAAATATGGATGATTATGCTGGAAACGATGAATTAACTCCAGATGATGTAATAGTTCTAGAAGACGGTACAGAGACAACTTTAAGAAAGGAAGCAGAAAAAGCAAAAGTTTCACCTGAAGAATTCACTAGAAAATATAATGAAAGAGGCGGAAAAACATCTGATGAAAAAATAGAAGATATACATGAAGAAATAGAAGAAGAGTTTGGAGCTCCTGACAGAAGTGAAAGAGTCTAAAAAGTATTAAGAAGTTAATATAATTCATAAAAAATCACTTTTTAAAATATAATTTAAGAGGTGATTTTTTTATGAGAAAAAACATATTAACTCTTATTATATCGTTTGTTTTAATGGTTACATGTTCAATGCCAATTTATGCAAGTTCAAATAATAATGAAAAAGAATTACAATTAAATTCAAGAATAGCGTTAATATATGATAGAGCATCAGGAAGAGCAGTATATGAAAAGAATGGAAATAAACAAACACCTATGGCATCTACAACTAAAATAATGACAGCAATTATTGTTCTAGAAAATACAAATTTAAAAGATGTAGTTACAGTGGATTCAAAATCAGCATCAATTGGTGGGTCTAGATTAGGACTTAAGAAAAATGATAAAATAACTGTAAATGATTTGTTATATGGGCTAATGCTAAGGTCCGGAAATGATGCAGCATCTGCGTTAGCAATATATGTAGCGGGCAGTATTCAAAATTTTGCAGACATGATGAATAGTAAAGCCAAAGAATTAGGATTAATAAATACTCATTTCGTAGTGCCACATGGCTTAGATAATGCAGGGCATTATACTACAGCATATGAGCTTGCAAAGATTACAGACTATGCTTTAAAAAATGAAACTTTTAAAAAAATTGTATCAACAAGCAGTACTAGCATAAACATTAATGGTATTCCGAAAGGAATAACAAATACTAATAAGCTATTAAATAGCGTTTCAGGTGTATATGGAGTAAAAACAGGTTTTACAAATGGAGCTGGTAGATGTTTAGTAACAGCATGTAAGAAAAATAATATGGATATTATTACAGTAATAATAGGTGCAGATACAAGTAATATTAGAACAGCGGACACTAAAAAGTTAATACAATATGTAGAAGATAATTTTGAATTAGTTAATATAAAAGAAATAATTGAAGAAGAATTTGAAAAGTGGAAAAAAATAAATTCAAGTAGAATATTTGTGGAAAAAGGTTGTCAAAATTGGGTAGAATTGCTTTTAGAAGAAATGGATTTTGAAAAAATGATAATAAAAAGGGAAGATGTTCAAAATATAGATATTAGAACAAATATATTGTATTATTTAAATGCGCCAGTAGAGGAAAAACAGATAATAGGAACATTAAATGTATTGGTAAATAATGAGAATATATCAACATTAGAAATATATAATAAATATGAGATAAGGAAAAAAGGAATAGAAGATTATTTACTAGATTTTATGCAATTAATACAAAATATAAAAATAGTTTGACAATAAATCTTTTATTATATATTATTTGTAATATATAATAAAAGAGAATTTTACAAGGAAAAGGTTATAATAAATTGAGTATGGAGGTAATATTAATGGAAGATAGAGAGTTAATAGAAATAGCAAAAAAAGCACGAGAATTTTCATGTCCTTCAATTTCGAACTTTAAAGTAGGTGCTGCTATACTTACGAAAGAAGGAAAAGTTTTTATGGGATGTAATATAGAAGATCCTTCAGGAATAGGGGTAACTAATATTTGTGCTGAAAGATGTGCAGTTATAAAGGCAATATCAGAAGGATATAAGGATTTTGAAAAAATGGCTATTGTTGGAGGAAAAGAAGATTGTCAAGAAGAATGTTTACCATGCGGAGCATGTAGACAATATTTAAACAGTTATTGTCCAAGAATAAAAATCATTAGTTTAAATAATGGAAATATAAAAACTTATGATTTAAAAGAATTATTACCATATGCATTTAATGAAGAATTTTCAAATTAAGTTTGGAGGCGACACCCGGATTTGAACCGGGGATCAGAGTTTTGCAGACTCGTGCCTTACCACTTGGCTATATCGCCATTTAATATAATATATGATTATTATTAGAAAAAGATACCAATATTTTAAAAGAACCTTCAAATTGACAAATTATGTAAAAAGTAGTACAATAATAAGTACACAATTCACAGAAAGACAATGGAGGTTACCAGATGGAAACCACTAGAACAACTGGAGTGCGAGAAATCCAGACAACGAGAAAGGACTACGAGGCTTATGTGGAGTGCATTTTCCGGACGGACTACAGCATAGAACTAGACCAGATAAGTGATGAGGACGATGACTATTTTCGGGTGAGTTCAATTCCTAGCTTTGAGAGGTACTGTCAGATAATCAACAAGAAGATGAATTCTGATAAGGCTTCTCAAACGTATATCGTTGTTTATGAGAACGAAAACGGAGAGGTCGTTGCAGTTGCTGAACTAGAGGCTGAAGGGAGAAAATTACGAATCCAAGAGTTAGTTGTTGACAGAAAGTTTCAACTCTCTGGATACGGAAAGCTGTTTTTCGAAGAGCTGGAGCATACTGCTAAGCAAAATGGTTATAAGGAGATAACCTTAAAGTGCCATTTTGAAGGGGCCAAAATGTTTTGGCTAAAGATGGGATTCGCAGATAGAGGAATCTTCGTCAAGACTCTGTAACCGATTTGCTGGGCTACTAGGAGAAAGGATTTATTGCTCACTGGTTGTGAAACAGGAGAGGAGAGCCATTGCTGCAAATGAAGCAATGGCTCATCTCTCTTTTTATGTATAGACACAAAAAAACAGCAAATCTTAAAGAAATGCTGAATATTTGGAGGCGACACCCGGATTCGAACCGGGGATCAGAGTTTTGCAGACTCGTGCCTTACCACTTGGCTATATCGCCAAATATTAATAAATATAAAAAATGGAGCGAAAGACGGGGCTCGAACCCGCGACATCAACCTTGGCAAGGTTGCACTCTACCAACTGAGCTACTTTCGCATGTTTGAGACTTTTTTGCAGAACAATTAATATAATAGCAAAAAAATATTTAAAAGTCAATAGATAGGTATTAAATAAATTATCAAAAGTCTGATTCATTTATGATAATGTCTTAATAATTCATTTTAGAAAATGTCTCAACAAAAAATAATGTTCGTATTTTTTATTCAAAAATATATAATAAAAATGTTACAAAAAAACGCTGAAACATAATAAATACTAGGAAAATGTGCAAAAACCATTGAAAATATTACAAAAATGTAATATAATTGTAATATAGGTGTAATATTTTGCTCGGAATTTATAAAACGAAAATCCGTAAGGGGATTTTTGTTGGCTTTTTTAGGTTAAAAAAGATGGAAAATATTAATATTGACTAAAGAAAAAAATGTAAGTAAAATATAAAATATATTATAAGGAGTAAAAGGATGGTAATCAATATGAAACTAAGAAGGATAGCTTTAGTTATACTAATGACCCTATTATCGGTCATATTAATAAGCAGTCTTAGTGTGTCAAATGCAGCAGAAGGAAGCAAGTATTTGACAATAAAAATGCTAAGAAAATCTGGATATGGATATAAGGCATTAGAAAAAAACGTATGGAAAATAGTAGAAACAGACAGTAGTGGAGGTTCAGTAAATTATGATAGCACAATCTACTGTTTAAAAGGAGGACCAGGATTTGGGTCAAGTGATTTTGGAAGTGGTAATCCAACTTTCAGACATTATACAAGATATTTTGATATGAAAGACCCAAGCTCAATACCAAGTCCATATGTAGATGCATTACCAGATGTAAATAGTAATACATATAAAGCATTATTGTGGTTGCTAGAAAATGTGTATGTACCAGCAAAAACAGGTGCATCAACAGAAGAACAACAAGCTGCAAAAGAATATAGAGATTTGTTATTAGATAATGCAGGATTAACAGGAAGCCCTTTAACAGATGATGATATAGATGTAGTACAACAATTAGCAGTATGGCATTTCACAAATGATGGAGATGCATTTGATGTAGGAGATAGTGGAAACTTCTCATTATGGATAAATTCAGTAAAAGACCAAGATTCAGGATATAATCCATTAGGAGATGAAAATGGAGCAGGAGCAGTAGACGGAAAGATAAGAAATGAAGAAGCAAAAGAGTTATATAGATACTTAATAGAACAAGCAGAAGAAAATGCACCAAACTATGAAGTAAAAACATCAAGTCAACCATATGAAATAGCAGACCAAGCACAAACAATAAGAGAAGACGTAAACAATTATATAATAGGACCATATAGAATAAACCAAATAAGTGATACAGAAGGAACAATAACAGCAACATTTACAAATGGCCAAGGTCAAACATTAAATCCAAGATTTCAAAATGCAAGTGGAGGAAGAATAAACAGCATAGAAGATACAATTGGTGAAGATTTCTATATAGTAGTACCAAAAACAACAAATGTAGATAAAATAACATTTAGTATAAGCGGTTCATATTTTAATACAAAAATAACATACTGGGCAGTAGAAGGAGCAAGTGTATCAGAGCAACCAGTAGTAATAGTAGAAAGAGAAAAAGAAGATTATAATGATAGTACAGAATTTAACAAACCAGAAGATAAAATCTTTGACTTAGCATTAAGAAAATTTATTACAAGCATAAACGGAGTAGCACCAAGTACAAGCAGGGTACCACAAATAAGTGATGATACATTAAATGACCTAGAGGCAGATAGAATAACAACAGCAGAGAAGATACATCCAAAGAATCCATTAACAGTATCAACAGGAGATAGTGTAGTATATACAATAAGAGTATATAATGAAGGTGATATAGATGGAAAAGTAACAGAGATAACAGATTACTTGCCATCAGGATTAAGATTAAAAGCAGATAGTACAATAAATACACAATATGGATGGACAGAAGGAGCAAACGGAGAAGTAACAACAAATTACTTATCTGGTCAAACAATAAAAGCATTTGATGGAACAACATTAAGTTACTTAGACGTACAAATAGAATGTGAAGTAATTGCCACAGCATCAGATTCTAATATAAACTTAAAGAACGTAGCAGAAATCACAGGTGCTACAAATGATGAAAACAAACCGGATAGAGATTCAACACCAGATAATGTTAATGTAGACGGATATGGAACAACATCACAAGAAGATGATGATGATTATGAAGACTTAATAATAGAGGGAACACCTCAACAAATATTCGACTTATCTTTAAGAAAATTTATAATACAAGTAAATGATAATGAATTGAGAGATAGTTCAGGAAGATATACAAGAGAACCACAAGTAGATGTAACACATTTAGCAGATGGCAGCAGCACTACAGCAATATATAATCATCCTAAAACACCAGTTTCAGTAAATGCTGGAGATGAAGTTATATATACAATAAGGGTATATAATGAAGGTGAAGTAGATGGTTATGTAAAAGAAATAACAGATTATTTACCAGCAAATCTAGAATTTATAAATGATAGCTTTAATGCACAATATGGATGGAGAATATCAGCTGATGGAAGAACTGTAACAACAGACATAACATCACCTGATACTGAATATTCAGCAAATAGAGATACTATTTATGAAAATAGAAAATCTGGAAGCGACAAAGTTATATTAAATGCATTTGATGGAACAACATTAGATTATATAGATGTACAAATTAAATGTAGAGTAACAGATGCAGTAGTTCCAGAAGAAAAATTAACAAATATTGCAGAAATAACAGAATTTACTGATTCAGATAATAATGAAGTAACAGATAGAGATTCTACAAAGGATAATGTAACATTACCATCAGATGAAACATTACCAAATTACAAAGATGAAGAAATAAACAGAGGAGATAGCTATATACCAGGACAAGAAGACGATGACGATTTTGATAAATTAATAATTCAAGTATTTGACTTAAGTTTAAGAAAATTCATTACAGGAGTAAATGATGAAGAAATAACAAACAGAGAGCCTGTATTTGTAAATAATAATGGAGAATACACATATGAGCATACAAAAGACCCTGTTCTAGTAGAAACTGGAGATACTGTTATATATACTTTAAGAATTTACAATGAAGGAAATATAGCAGGTTACGCAGAAGAGGTAAAAGATGATATTCCAGAAGGTCTAGAATTTTTACCAGATAATACAACAAACATCAATTATAGATGGGTAATGTATGATGCAGAAGGAAATGTAACAGAAAATGTAGCAGATGCAGTAACAATAAGAACAGATTATTTATCAAAAGCGCAAGCAGATGAAACAGGAAGAGATAACCTAATAGATGCATTTGACCCAGAAACGATGAGCGAACCAGACTATAAAGAAGTAAGAATAGCATTTAGAGTAACAGAGCCAAATACATCAGACAGTATAATAATTAACACAGCAGAAATTTCAGAAGATAGTAATGAAGATGGAAATCCTGTAGAAGATATAGACTCAACACCAGACAATGACGAAGATGGTGAAGACGATATCGATATAGAAAAAATTAAATTAACATACTTTGATTTAGCATTAAGAAAATTCATTACAGGAGTAAATGATGAAGAAATAACAAACAGAGTACCAGTATTTAACAACAACAATGGTGAATATACATATGAGCATACAAAAGAGCCTGTTCAAGTTAAAAATGGAGACACAGTAATATATACATTAAGAATATATAACGAAGGAACAAAGGCAGGTTATGCAGACGAGGTAAAAGATGATTTACCAGAAGGATTAGAGTTCTTACCAGACAACGAGGTAAATACAGAATATAGATGGGTAATGTATGATGCAAATGGAAATGTAACAGAGAATGTACAAGAGGCAGAAACAATAAGAACAGATTATTTATCAAAAGCACAAGCAGATGAAACAGGAAGAGATAATCTAATAGATGCATTTGACCCAGAAACAATGACTCAACCAGATTATAGAGATGTTAAAATAGCATTTAGAGTTACAGAACCAAATACATCAGACAGAATATTAATAAACACAGCAGAAATTTCAGAAGATAGTGACGAAAATGGAGACCCTGTAGATGACAAAGACTCAACACCAGATAATGATGAAGATGGTGAAGATGATATCGATATAGAAAAAGTAAAAGTAACATACTTTGATTTAGCATTAAGAAAAATAATATCAAAAGTAACAATGATACTAGATGGAGAGACATATGTAGAAGAAACAGGACATGAATTTGAAGATGACCCAGAAGAAGTTGTAAAAGTTGAATTAGGAAACCACAAGATAGAAACAGCAGTAATTAAATTTACATATCAAATAAGAATAACAAATGAAGGAAATATGGCAGGATATGCAGAAGAGATAACAGACTACATACCAGAAGGACTAGAGTTTGTAGAAGAAGATAATGAAGGTTGGGTACTATCAGAAGATGGAAAAACAATAACAACAACACAACTAAGCAACACACTATTACAACCAGGAGACAGTGTAGTAATAGAAGTAACATTCAGATGGATAAATGGACAAAAGAACTTGGGTGTAAAAACAAACTGGGCAGAGATATCAGAAGATAGTGATGAAAATCATAATCCAGTAGAAGATATAGACTCTGTGCCAAATAACCGTCAAGAAGGAGAAGACGATATAGATGATGCATCAGTAGTATTATCAATAGTATCTGGTGTAGGAGGACATTATGTAGGAGTAATAACAGGAGTACTAGTTATACTTGGAACTGGATTAGTCCTAATTAAGAGATTTGTATTGTGATAAATAATTATTAAACAACAATAATTAAGAATACGGAAGAAAAGCTTAAATACTAGGAAAGGAAAGTATTTAAGCTTTTTCTTCTGTGTGTAATAGGTAAAGAACCAAAAAGAATAGATTAATATTACAAAAATGTAATATTATACTAAAAAAACTTAGAAAAAATACTGCCGTAAAGGTAAATTTTACAAGGAAAACAAGCAAGGCATAATGTAAAAAAATGTTATTGACTATAGGCTCAAAAAACAGTAAAATATATAATATATAGGTGTATTATGAGATATAAAAGGGAAGTGTAGCAATGAAAAAAATAACAAATGCAATTTTAATAATGCTAATGACATTTTTAATCATATTTGTAGGTGGTAGTTACAATATGTCAAATGCAGCTGAAGGAAGTAAGTATTTAACAATAAAAATGCTTAGAAAATCAGGATATGGTTATAAGGCAATAGAAAAAAATGTTTGGAAAATAGTTGAAACAAACAGTAGTGGAGGTTCAGTAAGTTATGATAACACAATTTACTGTTTAAAAGGAGGTCCAGGATTTGGTTCAAGTGATTTTGGAAGTGGTAACCCAACTTTAAGACATTATACAAAATATTTTGATATGAAAGATCCAAGTTCAATACCAAGCCCATATGTAAATGCATTACCTAATGTAAATAGTAATACATATAAGGCATTACTATGGCTTCTAGAGAATGTATATGTGCCAGCAAAATCAGGAGCATCAACAGAGGAACAACAAGCAGCAAAAGAATATAGAGATTTATTATTAGATAATGCAGATTTAGCAGGAAGCTACCTAACCGATGATGATATAGATGTAGTACAACAATTAGCAATATGGCATTTCACAAATGATGGAGATGCGTTTGATGTGGGAGATACTGGAAACTTTGAATTATGGATAAACCAAGTAGCAGGACAAGATTCAGGATATAACCCATTAAGTGATGAAAAAGGAGCTGGAGCAGTAGATGGATGGGACAGAAAAGAAGAAGCAAAAATGCTATATAAATATTTAATAAAACAAGCAGAAGCAAATGCACCAAACTATCAAGTAAAAACAGCAAGTCAACCATATGAAATAGCAAATCAAACACAAACAATAAGAGAAGAAGGAAACAATTATATAATAGGACCATATAGAATAAATCAAATAAGTGATACAGAAGGAACAATAACAGCAACATTTAAAAATGGCCAAGGACAAACATTAAATCCAACATTTCAAAATGCAAGTGGAGGAAGAATTAATAGCATAGCAGATACAATAGGAAAAGATTTCTATATAGTAGTACCAAAAACAACAAATGTAGATAAAGTAATATTTAGTATAAGTGGTTCATACTTTAATACAAAAATAACATACTGGGCAGTAGAAGGAGCAAGCTCATCAGAACAACCAGTAGTAATAGTAGAAAGAGAAAAAGAAGATTATAATGATAGCACAGAATTTAACAAGCCAGAAGATAAAATATTTGACTTAGCGCTAAGAAAATTCATAACAAGTATAAACGGAAAAGCACCAAGTACAAGTAGAGTACCACAAATAAGTAGTTCTACAATAAATGACTTAGAAGCAGAAAGAATAACAACAGCAACAAAAACACATACAAAAACACCTTTACAAGTAGCAACAGGAGATAGCGTAGTATATACAATAAGAGTATATAATGAAGGAGAAATAGATGGAAAAGCAACTGAAATAACAGATTACTTACCATCAGGATTAAGTTTAAAATCAGGAAGTAGTATAAACACACAATATGGATGGAAATCAGGAAGTAATGGAGCGGTAACAACAAGTTATTTATCAGGACAAACAATAAAAGCATTTAATGGAAGTACTATTGACTATAAAGATGTACAAATAGAATGCGAAGTAACGGCAAAGGTATCAGATGCTAATATAAACTTAAAGAATGTAGCAGAAATTACAGGTGCTACAAATGATGAAAATAAACCAGATAGAGATTCAACACCAAACAATTTAACAGAGACTCAAAAGAATAACTATAACCCAGGAACGTCAGAACAAGGATATGGATATGAAGATGATGACGATTACGAAGAACTAGTAATGCCAGGAAAATATTTCGACTTAGCACTTAGAAAATTCATAAGTAGTGTTGATGGAAAAAGTGTAAATAGAGCACCTTCAGTTGATGTATCTAAACTAGCTGCCGGAACAGCAACTACAGCAACATATAACCATTCTAAAACACCAGTTGCAGTAAAAGTTGGAGATGAAGTAATATACACAATAAGAGTATACAATGAAGGTCAATTAGATGGAATAGTAACAGAAATAACAGATCATTTGCCAGCAAACTTAGAATTTGTAAATGACAGTTTTAATACTTCAAGAGGATGGAGTGTAAGTGGAGACGGAAGAACAGTAACAACAAATTACTTATCAGGAAAAACAATAAGTGCATTTAATGGAAGTACACTAGATTATGAAGATGTACAAATAAAATGTAAAGTAAAAGATACAGCAGTAGCAGGAGAGAAGTTAACAAACATAGCAGAAATATCTAACTTTACAGATAGCGAGGGAGATGTAGTAACAGATAGAGATTCACAGGCAGACAATGTAACATTACCATCAGATACTACATTACCAAACTACAAAGATACAGAAATAAATAGAGGAGATAGCTATATACCAGGACAACAAGATGATGACGACTTTGAAAAAGTATTAGTACAAAAATTTGATTTGGCTTTAAGAAAATTTATTACAGGAGTGAATAGCGAAAGCATAACAAACAGAGTACCAGTATTCCATAATAACAATGGTACATACACATATGAACATACAAAAGACCCTGTAGAAGTAGAAAATGGAGATACAGTAATATATACATTAAGAATATATAATGAAGGAGATATTGCAGGATATGCAGAAGAAGTAAAGGATGATATTCCAGATGGATTAGAATTCTTACCAGACAATACAACAAACCAAAATTACAGATGGGTAATGTATGATGCAGAAGGACAAGTAACAGAGAATGTACAAGATGCAGTAACAATAAGAACAGACTATTTATCAAAAGCTCAAGCTGATGCAACAGGTAGAGATAATTTAATAAAAGCTTTTGACCCAAGCTCAATGAGCGAACCAGACTACAAAGAAGTAAGAATAGCATTTAAAGTAACAGAACCAAATACATCAGATAGAATATTAATAAATACTGCAGAAATATCAGAAGATAGTGATGAAAATGGAGAACCAATAGATGATATAGATTCAACACCAGATAATGATAAAGATGGTGAAGACGATATAGATATTGAAAAAGTTAAATTAACATACTTTGATTTAGCTTTAAGAAAATTCATCACAAAAGTAAATGGAGAAAATGTAGAAGTAAGTAGAGAACCTGAAATAACAAGTGAAGCTATAGAAGATTTAGCAAATAGAACAACTACAACAGCAGATAAATTACATACAAAAACTCCTATACAAGTAAATACTGGAGATACAGTAACATATACAATAAGAGTATATAACGAAGGTAAAGAAGCAGGATATGCAACAGAAGTAACAGATTATTTACCAGAAGGATTAAGATTCATTGAGGATAGTCAAGTAAACAGAGACAATGGTTGGACAAATCCAAATGGAGACGGAAGAACAATAGTTACTACAGCTTTATCAGATGATTTAATAGAAGATTTTGATGGAGAAACAATAGATTATGTAGATTTAGAAATAGAATGTGAAGTTGTAGCTACAAAACAAAATGCAAGTACAAGTTTAAAGAATGTTGCTGAGATAACAGGAGAAAAAGACTCAGAAGGAAACGAAGTAAATGATATAGATTCAACACCTGACAACTTAACAGATGACCAAAAAAATAATTATAATCCAGGAACATCAGAACAAGGACATGGATATGAAGATGATGATGATTATGAGGAATTAGTAATACCTGGAGCTACAGGTGATTATGAAATAAAATTAATAAAACAAAATGGTATATCAGATAGATTAAAAAATGCAACATTTAAGATAGAAGAATTAAATTCAGATGGAACAGTTATAAATACATACGATAATTTAACAACAAATGATTCTGGAGAAGTTGTAACAGGAAAAATTAAGATAACATCAGAAGGAACACATAGATATGTTATAACAGAAACAGTGGCACCAGAAGGATATAATTTGTTACCAGAACCAATAGAAATAGAGATAGATGTTAAATTAATAAACGGAAGTTATGTAATAACAGCGCAAAGAATAAATGGTGAAATTGTAAATCTACAAGTAGTAGATGGAAATATTATTGAAGTAACAATAGAAAACAACATTTTTGATTTAGCATTAAGAAAATTCATCACAGGAGTGAATGATGAAGAAGTAACAAACAGAGTACCAGTATTCCACAATGAAAATGGAGAATACACATATGAACATACAAAGGACCCTGTTGAAGTCGCAACAAACGATATAGTAATATATACATTAAGAATATATAACGAAGGAACACAGGCAGGGTATGCAGACGAGGTAAAAGATGATTTACCAGAAGGTTTAGAGTTTTTACCAGACAATGAAGTAAATACAGAATATAGATGGGTAATGTATGATGCAGAAGGAAATGTAACAGAAAATGTAGCAGATGCAGTAACAATAAGAACAGATTATTTATCAAAAGCACAAGCAGATGAGACAGGAAGAGATAATCTAATAGATGCATTTGATCCAAGCACCATGAGTGAACCAGACTATAAAGAAGTTAAAATAGCATTTAAAGTAACAGAACCAAATACATCAGATAGAATAATAATCAACACAGCAGAAATATCAGATGATAGTGATGAAGATGGAAACCCTGTAGATGATAAAGACTCAACACCAGACAATGATGAGCCAGGTGAAGATGATATAGATATAGAAAAAGTAAAAGTAAAATATTTTGACTTGGCACTTAGAAAATTTATCACAGGAGTGAATGATGAAGAAGTAACAAACAGAGTACCAATATTCCATAATAATAATGGTGAATATACTTATGAACATACAAAAGACCCAGTAGAAGTTGCAACAGGAGACACTATAATATATACAATAAGAGTGTATAATGAAGGTGAAATTGCAGGGTATGCAGATGAGGTAAAAGATGATTTACCAGAAGGTTTAGAGTTTTTACCAGACAATGAAGTAAATACAGAATATAGATGGGTAATGTATGATGCAAATGGAAATGAAACAACTAATGTACAAGATGCAGTAACAATAAGAACAGATTATTTATCAAAAGCACAAGAAGATGAGACAGGAAGAGATAATTTAATAGATGCATTTGACCCAGAAACAATGACTCAACCAGACTATAGAGATGTAAAAATAGCATTTAAAGTAACAGAACCAAATACATCAGACAGAGTATTAATCAACACAGCAGAAATTTCTGATGATAGTGATGAAGATGGAGACGATGTAGAAGACCATGACTCAACACCTGACAATGATAAAGATGGTGAAGATGACATCGATATAGAAAAGGTAAAAGTAACATACTTCGATTTAGCATTAAGAAAAATAATATCAAAAGTAACAATGATATTAGATGGAAAAACATATGTGGAACAAACAGGACATAAATTTGAAGATGACCCAGAAGAAGTTGTAAAAGTTGAGTTAGGAAATCATAAGATAGAAACAGCAGTAATTAAATTCACATATCAAATAAGAATAACAAACGAAGGTAAAAAGGCAGGATATGCAGAAGAGATAACAGACTACATACCAGAAGGATTAGAATTTAAGGCAGAAGATAATGAAGGCTGGACACTATCAAAAGATGGAAAGACAATAACAACAACACAACTAAGCAATACATTATTACAACCAGGAGACAGTGTAGTAATAGAAGTAACATTTAGATGGATAAATGGACAAAAGAACTTAGGGGTAAAAACAAACTGGGCAGAAATCTCAGAGGATAGTGATGAAAATCATAATCCAGTAGAAGATATAGATTCAACACCAAATAACTTCAAAAAAGGAGAAGACGATATAGATGATGCATCAGTAGTATTATCAATAGTATCTGGTGTAGGAGGACATTATATAGGAGTAATAACTGGAGTACTAGTTATACTTGGAACTGGATTAGTCCTAATTAGAAGGTTCGTATTAAGGTAAAACATCAGAAATAAAAATTAAATAAAATACAAATATCCCTAGATAAATATTTATCTGGGGATATTTTTTTAATAAATATTTACATTAAAAAAAGCATATGATATAATCCTAGGTGTAAATGGAGGAAAATTAATGAACCAAATTTTAGTAACTGAGGTTGATAAAAAGAAGAAAAAGAAAAAAAACAGAAATACTACTACATCAATAGAAATTGCTAAAATAGTTAGATTTTTTGCGGTTTTTATAATAATTTTTGGTTTATGTTTAATTGGTCATAGTTCATATGCTTTATACAGAGATACTAAAGCTAGTAATACAGAAAATTTAGCAAGTATAAGTATTACTAGAATAAATGATACATTAAATGTAGATGTACAAAGTGTATATAATATAGAAAACTTTAAATATAGTTGGGAAAACTCTGAACAAAGGTCAATTCCTGAAAATTCAAAAAGTTTTCAAGAAGAAATAATATTACCATCAGAAAATAGTATATTAACTATAATTCTTGAGGATGAAACAGGAAGAGCTGTAACATATACCAAAGATATAATCATGGATGGAATAGATATAGCCAAACCAACAATAAGTATAGATCAACAAGCAACAAGTATAAGAATAAAAGCAGAAGATGAAACAGAAATTGATTATATGACATATAAAATAGATAATGGCGAAGAAATAAGAATAGATAAAAATAATCCAGCCGATAAAACAATAGAATATGCAATAACACAAGCAGAAATAGGAAGAGGTACACATACAATAACAGTTACAGCAGTAGACTCTTCTGGAAATACTGCAACAGATGAGAGTGAAGTAGTAATATCTACAGAAAGACCTGAAATTAAGAATTTATATGTAAATCAAGAAACAGGAGAATTAATGATTGAGGCAGCTGATGCAGATGGAATACAATCAATTGAGGTTAATTTAAATGGAGCAGTTTATAAAATGGATGATGTTAACAGAACAGAAGCAACATTTACATTAGACTTGGTTGAAGGTACTAATACATTTAGCATCAAAGTAGAAAATGTGAATGGACTTTCTGTAACTGGATCAATGGAGTTTCAATATGCAAGATAAAATAATATTTTATTTTATAATATATTCTTTTTTAGGATGGTGCTTGGAATCAATTTATAAAACTATAATATCGAAAAAACCAATAAATAGTGGATTTTTATATGGACCATTTTGTCCAATGTATGGAATTGGAGCAATAATGATGCTTGGCTTAAGCACACTGTCACATAATGTTATAGTAATATTTATATTAAGTTTCTTTGTATTTTCTATTTGGGAATATATTGTAGCAATAGTTCTTGAAAAATGTTTTAAAGCCAAGTATTGGGATTATTCAAACCTGAAATTCAATATAAAAGGAAGAGTATGTTTGAAGAATTCCATATATTGGGGAATTTTAGGCGTGGCTCTAGTATTTGTAATTCAGCCATTAATAGAAAAATTAACAAATTATATACCAGAGCAAATTTTAATATATGTGGAAATTATCTTAACAATAGCTATTCTGTTAGATGCAATTATAACAATATTCAAGATAATGGTTGTAGATAAGAGGATAGAAGAGCTATTTGAAATAGGAAACACATTAAAAGAAAAAATGAAAGAACTAAAAGAGGAGAAACACTTAGAAAATACATCTAAAGAACATATTCAGAATTTAATTGAAGATTTAAAAACAAGACAAGAAATATTAAAAATAAAAATATATAAAAGAATTATTAAACTAAAGAAAGCATTCCCAGAAATGCATTCTGAAAACATAACAAAATTTTTAAAACAAAAGAATTTATTAGAAGACATTAAGGATAAAATAAAGAAATATAAGGAGAGATAAAATGGCTCAGGATATTTATATAATAGATGATAATGATGAGCTAAAGAAAATCATTTTAAGTCTATTTAAAGATGAAAAAGATTATAAAATTAAATTAAAGAAGGTATCAACAGATAATATTGATGATGCACTAAAAAATATTCCTTCCCTTATCATAATTAATGAAGATGGAATAGAAGAAAACATAATAGAAGTATGTAAAAGAATAAGACAAAATGAAGATAACAGTATTACTCCAATAATTGTTGTATCATCAAATAAAAGTAAGGAACATAAAATAGAGGTATTAAAAGAATGTGTGGAACATTATATAAAATATCCTATAGATAATGAATATTTGTATTATACAATAAAAAACATTATAAGATTATTAGACATAAATAGAAGGGTAAGCCCATTAACAGGATTACCTGGAAATGTGCAAATTCAAGCAGAAATGAAGAAAAGATTACTTAATAAAGAAGAATTTGTAATGCTTTACTTTGACTTAGATAACTTTAAAGCATATAATGATGTTTATGGCTTCTTAAATGGAGACGAAGTTATTAAATTTACAGCAAAAACAATAACAAACAACATAGAAAAATACTCTACAAGTGGCAACACTTTCATAGGACATATAGGTGGAGATGATTTTGTAGGAATTATATCTATAGAAGATGATTATGAAAAAATATGCCAAAATATAATTGCAGAGTTTGATAAAGGAGTGCCTAAATTCTTTAGTAAAGAAGATTTAAAAAGAGGATATTTAGAAGTACCTAATAGGAAATGTGTAGTAGAAGAATTTCCATTAATATCACTTTCAATAGGTGTGGTTGTAGCACATAAAGATAGATTTAATAATGTTTTGGAAATAGGAGAAATAGGAGCACAAGTTAAACATATGGCCAAAACTACAATGGGAAGTGCTTATGCTATAGATAGAAGAAAAAATGAAAAAATACAATGCAGTACTAATACAATGCAAAACTGCAAATAGAAAATAAATAATTAAAAAATAATAATAAAAATATAATGATAAAAAAATAATAATAAATAATTATCTAAAATAAAAAGCAGAACATAAAAAAGAGGAAACACTACGGAAATAAGTAAATTCCTCTTTTTTTATTATGCTTAAATTTATTATAAGCAAAAATAAAAGAAAGAAACAAAAAGCCAGAAAACACTGATATACCAATGGAAGCAAAGAAATCAAAATAACAATACAAATAAAAAAGAAAAAAGCACAATTAGTAAAACAATTAAAAAATGTAATATAAATTTAATAATTAATGAAAAACAAAAGCTCCGTAAGAAAAACAGAATTATGTAGACAAAAGTCGAAAAACAAGATATTTACATAGTTATAGCAAATATTTATAATATAATTATAAAAATAACTGAAACTATGTAAAAAACGGAGGACAACTATATGAAAAAGAACGAAAACGCTAAAAACCGCATAGCTCTAGAGAGAGAGAGAGAGAGAGAGAGAGAGCTACACTTCTAGAGAATAAGAAAAACTGTAACAAGAACAAAGCAGAAAATAAAGTAATAAGCGAAGAAACAGAAAAAGAAGCGAAAAATAAAATAAATATAAAAGATAAAATACACATCACACCAAGTATAGCTATGCCATTTGTGCTACTAGCTATGCTTTTGGTGTGCTTTATTGTGCTAAAAAACAATTCAAATGTAATAGAATATACCCAGGCAAAACAGCAATTAGAAGCACAAGAAAAAGTAGCCCAAGAGAGAATAGAAGAAATAGGACAAAAGGGATATATATCAGATGCAACAATAATAAGCACAAAAACAGGAACAGGACCATTTGATGATAATGATGACCCGGGAAATGATAGTTCAGAAGATAATAATATAGTACGTTCATTTGACCAAGTAACCTGGACAATAGATTTAACAACAGCATTAAAAGATGGAGTTGCAGATACAAGTTTAACAGGAGGAGCTATAGAGGTAGAGGCAACTGTGCCAGAAGAGTTAGCAACTTTAGTAAAATGGGACTTAGACTCAATGCAATGGCTAGAAGAAGGACAAGTAACAGAAGATGGAAGAACAGTAACAGGAAAATATACTATGCCAGAAACAGAGACGACAATACCAGGAAAACAAACATTAGTATTTGTACTTCAAGTATATGGAGCAGGAAATGAAACAGAGATAGTGCCAACATTTAATTTTAAATTAACCGGTAATGATGACAGTGATAAAAAGACTATAACAGGAGATAAAGTTATAGTAAGTGCAGCAGGAAAATATAATATTTTACTTGAAAAAAACGACCAATTAAATTTAAGAAGTTATTTTAATTTAGAAACAGGTCAAGAATCTAATGAACTAACAGAAAATACAGTTAACGGAAGAATGCAAGGATATGGAATTATGGTTCAGTTATATAATGATGCAGGTAAAAAATTAAAAGGTATTGAATTGCCAAAAGGAGATATAAGTTTTGATATTGTATTAAGTGAAAGTAAAACAAGTTCAGGCAATGCACTTACAGATTCAGAATATGCGCCGGTTTTATGGGATTATAAAGAAAATAATACAGGTTATACAGGAAAATTAAATCGAAATTTAGCATGGGGATATGGTCACGATACTTCAGTGGCAAGCACTGCACATAGTACTTTTAATAAAAACACTACTAGAAATGCTCAATATTGTTACGATGGTGGAACTTGGAAAATAGAACAAACAACTGATAATACATACCATGTAACAATTAAAGATTATAAATTCGATACAGAACAATGGCATTTTCCTACAATGGGAATTTGGAGTACTGTTGAAAATATTCCTTCAAATATAGGACAGTTTTCAGCTGGATATATACAAACTATATTGCAGTTTCCTGAAAATGTTCAGGATATAACAAGTTTATATTTAAAAGTAGAAATAAAAAATATAAATATAACGAGTAAAACGGGTATAGTAATAAATAAAGATCAAAATACAAATGATAATATAGTTAATACTCAAATTACTTTATATCCATATGGTAATATTTCAAAGTTTAATAGATTTTGGGGAAAAGGATATTCATTATGGAGTACTAATGGAGCAGGAGATGCATATGCTTCAACAGGACAAGAAATATATATTCAAGGGATGATGAATACATATCCTAATACTGATGAAGTTGTCCGAGCCTGTAATATTTTACAAAAGTTTGATAATAGAGCTTTTGAAATACCAGCAGATTCAGATATAAATTTTGACCTTGGAAATGCATTATATGCTACAAAACCAGATGGAACAGGTTGGAATAGTGAAGAAGAAATGAATGAAACAACTGAAGAGGATTTAGTTTATTTTTCGAATATTCAAGATTTAATTTCTAGAGGATATACATGTATAGGAGTTTTATTTGAAGTTAGAAATGTTTCGATACTTGGAGGCAATTCGAGTGGATGGCTTAGTATTCCTGTTAAAATAAAGAATGATGCATCAATAATAGGAAAAACATTTGCAACGGTAAATAATGTAAAAGCATGGACAAGTAATATAGATTTTTCTTATTTGAATCAGGCATATGAATACAATGAAGAAACTGGAATAACAACAATGGAAATAGTTGATGAATATCCTGAACCATGGCGTACTTCAATAACTGACCAATATATAAAAACAGAATATGATGAAAATGGTCAAATTGTTAGTGGAACAAATTATGTAGGCTACACAGGTGGAAATAGTATATATATAACAGGAGCAACTCAAAGCATAAATGTTGAAAGCTTAGATAAAGATACAATAGAAGACAAAGTTAATTATGATTTGGGAATAAATGAAGATACTGTTTTATATAAATTGTCACCAAGTGTAAGAATTAATAGTGGAGACAAGGGTGTAATAGAAAATATAACTCTAAAAAATGAAGTAACATTACCAGAAGGGGTAGAATATATAGTAGGAAGTAGTAAAAGAGGGGAAGAAGTATATACAGAACCAGAAATAACAAATAATAGTGATGGAAGTACCACATTAGTATGGTATATATATGGAGTAACATCTGGAGATACAATAACACCAATAATATTTAATGCAAGAATAGATAATGAAACAGCAAATGGAACTCAATATGAAGTGAAAGCAGTAATTTCAGAGGTAATAGAAAATGGCGAAACTGCTAAAATAGGAAATGCAAGACCGGATACTAGAACCTCAACAGTATCAATAAATGTAATAAACCTAGCAAGTCATAGGTTATATAAAGAAATAGAAACACCAATAATAGAGAAGAATGGAGAGATAAAATACACATTAGTATATGAAAA
>CALXNM010000018.1 GCA_944389745.1 uncultured Clostridia bacterium
CTGCTCTTCTTATAAATGATGCAGCTATATAGTCAAATCCATTTTTTATACCGAATATTATATCTGATTTATCTTTATCAGTCATACTTGGTAATTTTATTTTAGAATTTGGAATATTAATACTCTTTTTATTTGTTAATCTTCCACCATTTTGAACTTTACAAACAACGCCTTTACCTACTATTTTTTCTACGATAATTTCTATTAATCCGTCATTAATAAGTATTCTTGTTCCTGGTGTTACTTCATTATATAGATTTTTATATGTAACAGAAACTTTTGTGTTATCTCCATCAATATCCTCATTTAAAAGAGTAAAGGTGTCTCCTTCTTTAAGCTCTGCTTCTCCTGTAGCAAACTTTCCTATTCTTATTTCTGGACCTTTTGTATCAAGAAGCATTGCAACTGGTTTTCCTACAGCTTCTCTTGCTCTTTTGAAGGTTTCTATTCTTGATCCTTGCTCTTCATAATCTCCATGTGAAAAATTAAATCTTGCAACATTCATTCCTGCTTTTATAAGTTCTTCTAACTTTTCTTGTTCATCTACTGCTGGTCCTAAAGTACATATAATTTTTGTTTTTCTTGGCATTTCAATCATTTCCTTTCTTATTTTTTCTCTTAAAAATTTCCAACGCGTTCTATTATAACACATATTATAATAAATTTCTAGGTTTATTTAAATTTTTATTTGTTTCTTTTTGTTCATTATACCTATCTATAAAATACAAAGGTCGTTGTTTAGTTTCATAAAAGGCTCTTCCTAGGTATTCTCCGATTACTCCTAAGAATATAAGTTGTATTCCTCCTAAGAATAATATAACAACCATTGTTGAAGCATATCCAGGAACATCTACACCAGATACAATAGTTTTTATAATTATATATATCATATATATAAATCCTACAATAGAAACTAAAATTCCAAGTATTGCAGACCATCTAAGTGGTGATGTTGTAAATGATGTAATTCCATCTATAGATAAATTAATTAAATTTTTATAATTCCACTTTGTTTTTCCTGCTGCTCTTGGGTCTCTATCATATAATATTTCTTTTTTATTATATCCTATCCAACTAAATAGACCTTTTGTATATCTTTGTGATTCTCTTATTGATTTTAGAGCTTCTACACATCTTCTATCTAAAAGTCTAAAATCACCTGTATCTTTTTGTATTTGAATTTTTGTAAATGCTTGTAACACTTTGTAATACATGGTTGATGTGAATTTTTTTAGCCAAGTTTCTCCTTTTCTAGACCTTCTTTTGGCATATACATCATCATACCCTTCTTCCCAGTACTTAATCATCTCTGGTATTAATTCTGGTGGGTCTTGAAGGTCTGCATCTATAATTATTACAGCATCTCCATTACAGTAATCTAATCCTGCTATCATAGCTGTTTCTTTTCCAAAGTTTCTTGATAAACTTAAGTAACAAATTCTTTTATCTTTTTTTCTAAGTTCTTGCATCAAAGCTAAAGTATTATCTGAGCTTCCATCATTAACAAGTAGAACTTCAAAATCATATTTTGTGTTTTCGTCCATTATTTTTTTTAGTCTTTCATATAGCATATCTAACACTTCTTGTTCATTATATGCTGGTACTAGTATTGTTATTAGTTTTTTTTCCCCATCCATAATACCTACTATCCTTTCATTTTCTAACATCTGCATCTATATTATCACAATTAAATAAAATAGTAAATATTACTTAATTATTTTCATATCATTTATCTTTCTATAAGTTCTACAAATATTACAATCATTACAAACTCTTACCCTATCTTCAAAAATAAGTTTTAAAGTATTAATAAATTCATCTTCTTTATCTATAATATGAATTTCAATTTTGCTAGGAAGAATACTTAGCAAAGTATTTAGTGCAATATCATTAGAAGAAAAACTAATATCTGATAAATATTGCACTGTATTTAAATTATTGTTTAACTTTATGATATTTTTATCTTTATCCAATAGAATAGATTCTCCATTTACATATACTAAATGAATTATATCTGATTTATTACTAGATGAATTTACATATATTTTTAATAAACTTATAAATTCCTTATACTCTTTTTCTATAATATATTGATTAACTCCAAGGTCTACTATATTATCAATCTTTTTTATATAATCAGCTAATCTAAAATTAACTATTCCATCTAAATATATTCTTTTATTATCACTCATGTATTTTTTTATACTTAAAAATAAGGTTTCATATATCTCTTCTCTTTGCTCATATATAAAATTGATACAATTATTGTATATAATTTCTCTTTCAGGCATTTCAAAATAAAAATAATTTACATTAATTATTCTTTTAATCAACTTTTCTTCATAAAAATCGATTATTAAATTTGAAACTATACTAGCAACAATATTATCAAAACCCCATACATCTTTTTCTTTATAATGCATAATAAAATTATCATATTTGTAAAAAGACTTTTCACAATAATATATATTAGGAAAATTTAATTCATTAAACTTATTTAGTAGATATTTTATTATTTCTTTATTATTCGTTTTAATACAATATGATTTCATACAGGATTTTCTCCTTTCTTATAATTTATATTATCTACTAAACCTTTATTAGATATACATATTTTATTCTAAATGAATTTAAATTGTGCTAATTGTGCCAATGGAGACAGACCCCTTTGGCATTGTTTTATGTTAGTCAATCGTGCCAAAGGGGTCTGTCCCCATTGGCACAATTAGCTTTTAATCCATAAGTCATCTATTCCGTTTTTTAAATTATACACATTTGTATATCCTAAATTATCTAAAATTTCTTTTGCTTTTTTGCTTCTGTGTCCACTTGAGCAATAAAGTATAATCAGTTTATCTTTATTTTTCTCCAAATCTTCAATTTCATTCTTTAAATTATATACGGATATATTTTTTGCTCCATTTAAATGACCTCCTTCATATTCCTGATTACTTCTTACATCTATTAACATTACTTCATTATCTTTTGCTAAATTTTTTAACACATCATAAGAAATTTCTTTATTATCAATACTTCTGTATAATATTCGTCTAATTTTTCTAAACATTAATATATTCACCCTCTTTTTATAAAATGTTTTTTAGACATGCAATTTTTCAAAATTCCTGTTTTATATCTGTTCTCTATACATTTTACCCTATTACATAAAAAAAGATACTATTAATATATAATACTAATAATATCTTTTTTTGGTTAATTCACTTAATCATTTTTTATTATTTTGTTTTCTCTACTTTTTATAAATTTATTTCTTATTATTTTATTTTTTCTTGCTGTTATTGTCTTCTTCTAAAGCTAATTTTGCTAGCTTACTTTCATTTACAAATCCTAGTATTGTTATTACTGCTACCAATAATAATAATCCCATTGGTATAACTATTCTATTTACTGGATATCTTGTTATTGCTATAATGCTTAGTAATATTAATTCTGTAGCTACAATCCATAATATATATGTTATTAATGTTTTCATTATTCCTAATTTTTTATATCTAATAGCTACATATACTAAGATTATTACCCCACTAATTGATAATGTTACTGCATATGGTAAAATCAAACTAGATAATTTGATTTTTGGGTTATGTGTTATTTCTATATCGTCTACTTTGTTTTCTAGTGAATATTTTTCATTTATTTTGTTATTAAGTTCTTCTACCTTAGCATTTAAGTCATCTTCTGATAAATTATCTGGAACTTTTATAGATACCAAATCACCAAAAAGTTCTATATCTTGAACCATAACATCTTCTTCACCAAATACTTCTTTTGCTATAGCTTCTATATCTTTATCTTCATATCCGTTATCAATAGGTACATCTATTTCTATATTTTTACTATAAATTAAATCTGCATTTAATCCAATTGTTGCAATAACTACAATTCCTGCAATTATTATACATATCAAAATTGCATATAGTACTTTCTTCATTTCTATTATCAATCCTTTCTATTTAGTATTAATTATTCTCCTTTATAGTGCTTAAGAATAGTATTCTAGTTATAAATGCATTCCAAATTGCCATTATTAGTACTCCCCAGAATATTATTGTTCCGAAACTGTATATTGGAAGCCATCCTGCAAAACATAGAACTATTCCTATAATCAATATTGGGAATAAAACTAATACCATTGATAGCATAGATTTATTATATGCATGTTTATATGCTGTTAAATCTTTTTCTTTGTTCTTTATAGAATGTAATATATATACTAATAATATATAGTTAAGTATTGCTGACATTAATACTCCAAATATTCCTTCTATTGTTATTACTAAGTTCGTGTATCTTATTATAATTAGTAACAATGCTAAATATCCAATATATGAAATAATTCCTAATAATCCTAATTTTTTATACTTTATTATTAATGCAATAAATGCTATTAATAATATTGCTCCTAAAACAATTGCTGGTATTAAAAAATCTGTTATTTCTATATCAGATTTTACATATCTATTTTGATCTATTGTGTATGTTATAGGAAGTGGTCCATTATTTAATAAAACTGCTGTATTTGAAGCTTGTTCTATATATGATGATAACGTCTCACTATCTGAACTTGTTCCTAATGATATAGGTAATATTCCATTTGATATTTCTTCATCAAAACTTGTTTCTAATAAAGTTGTATCATCTATTTTCATAGACACTTTTTTCTCTACTGTATTACCAGAATCATCTGTTGATGAAACATAAGTATTAGATATTTCTTTTAATTTTTCTATTGAATCCTTGTTAAATACAAAACTCATATATACTGATGTACCTGATGTTGATGCATTGTTGTATCCTACTTGTACTTCATCTAGATTTGAATTATCTAATAAAACATTTCCGTCTTCATCTTCTATTGTAAATTTACCAATTGAGCTTATTAATTGAGCAGCTGTATTAGTCATATCGTTTTCTGGAAGTTCTACGGTCATTGTGCCATCACTTTCATTTAGTCTAACAAGATATTCTGATATACCTGCATCATTTAGCCTAGCTTGTACAATTTTTTTAACTGCTAAATAATTATCTTTTGTAAGAATATCTTCGCTATTTACTGGCACTTCTTCAGAAGTTCCATCTTCTTGCTCTGAATCTACTTCATTGCCATCTTTATCGTAATATACTGTATTTGTTGCATCACTCACTTTAACTGTAACTGTTCTATATCCTGTTAAATCCATTCCAAATGTATAATCTGGAAGTAAATTTTTCATAAACTTTGTATCTTGTACAAATAATCCTGCAAAAGAAATTATTGATAGTAATACAATTAATAATGTAATAAATGTTATTTTTAGTCCTCTGTTCATTTTTGTTCTTCCCTTCTTTAAATTGATTTGCTTATTGTTTGCATTATTTTATTTATATAATATCTTTTTTATAAGCTGTTTTGTAATACAGTTTATAACAATTTTGTATCGTTAATAATTAATTCAAACCATATTCCTAAATATTTTGCAGCATGTTTACTCATCATTGTTCTATCCATAAATATTTCAAAATAATCTAAAACTGGTGATATTTTTGTGTCTATTGTTAAATTTAAGGTTACTTTTCTTTCTTCTTTACTAATTTTAAATTCTGAATTTGTAACCGCATAATTTACTTTATCATGTTTATCAAAACTTGATATGTTTTTATTTACAACTCTTGATCTATGAACATCTGATTTATCTGCCAAAATAAGTGCTGCTGAAATATCACTAACAGCTGTTCCTGTTTGCTCATCATGATTTCCTATTGCCATCATTATTTCAGTTCTTTTGTCAGCATCCATTCCTATACTTTTTAATATTTGGTAGGCAAGAATAGCCCCTGTATGAGCATGGTCAACTCTGTTTACACAATTTCCTATATCGTGCATATATCCTGCTATTTTAGCAAGTTCTATTCTATCTTCTGGATAACCTAATGTTTCTAAAACTTCAGCTGCTCTATTTGCAACCATTGTAACATGTCTTACTGAATGTTCTGTATATCCAAGTGCATTTAATTGTTTTTGTGCACCAACTACTAAAGCTTTTACTTCTATATTGTTTTTTACATCTTCAAATGTTATCATTTATTTCCTCGCTTTCATATACCTTATGATTTTATATTAATTACAAAAAAATATCAACAGTTTTTAGTAAAAATTTATAATTTAGTGTATATTTACTCCTATTATTCCCCCAATCATTCCAGTTAAAATACTTACTATAATCATAATAATAGAATTTGAATTTAAACCAAAAATTCCTGTAACTATACTAGATAGTATATAAATAATTAGTATATATATTAGGCCTATTAATGCACCATTTATAATTCCTTTTCTTTTTATTTTTAAGTTTGCTAATGAACTGCCGATTAAAATACTAATTCCTACAATTGCCATAACTACAATGGCCATTGAACTTTCAGATATATTTGTATATGATAATACAGTCGCATAAATCGTTAACATTATTATGGTTAATATTAATGCAATTATACTACCTTTTATTATTATAAAAATGTCTTTGCCTTCTTTTGTTATCTCACCTTTTTGCATATTATTAAAAGAGCTAAAAATATTATTGTTTTTTATGCTATTATTTTTTATGTTGCTTATATTCTTTTTTATTTCCAAAATACACACATCCCCTTTAATTATTTTTTTATTATCAATTAATTAATCAGTTAATAATTAAATAATCAATAATCATTTAATATATTCATAATGTATTCAGGGGTGTTGTCTTATATAACCATATGTACTAGAAAATGAAAAATTTTATATTACAGAACAAAAGTAATACAATTCTATCAAACTTCAATTAACATGTAGTTCAAGCTAATTTCAGTTTTCTAGAATTGTATTACTTTTTTTATAATATGTCTATTTTTTAAACTATTTATATTTTATGCAGCTGGTTGTTGTTGTGTTTGTCCCGCATTTGGATCTGTTTGAGTTTGATCTGTTGTCCCTTGGTTAGTTTGTACTGCTTGATTAGTTTGATCGGTTTGTACTGTTTGGTCTGTAGTTGTATTAGTATTAAGTTGAGGTTGTTGTGGTTCTGTTACAATATTTTGTTCTGTAAAATATTGTTCTACATCATATGTTTGTGGTACATCAACCGTTTTTCCATCTTGTTCCTGTTGTAATGTAAATGTCATGTAATATCTATCCTCTCCTGAAGTTGTTACTGAATATACTGAATCTAATACTGCAGGTACATATGTTTCACCTTGTGAACTTAAAATTGTATATTTTTCATCAGCATTTCCCATAACAATAGCTTCGTATTGTGGAATAATTACAACATTATTACTTACTATATCTTTATTTGCTTTATTTACACAACCCATTGCGGTATAATCAAGTGGAACAATTAATTGTCCATCTACATTAAATACACCCCATTTGCCATTTTGCATAACTGGTATACAGTAATCATATAAAATATATGGGTTTTCTATATCATTTGAAATAAAATCTTTCTCATCAATTCCTATTTGATCATATTCTAGATATATTACTGGATTTCCATTTTGATTAATTACACCATATTTATTATTATTGTTTACTAAGTAATAATTTAATTCTTTGCTTATTTGTTTTATTTCTGTGTAATTTGGTTCAATTTTTGTTCTTCCATCTGCAGATAGAATTCCCATTTTTCCTTCGTCTGTTGTAACAGTAAATTCGCTACTACCTTCCATATATTCAACACTTGCATATTTAGTACCTATAATTTCTTTACCTTCTGCATCACAAACACCATAATGCTTATCTGTACTTTCTACAACAACTAATCCTTGTGTAAGAGCTTTTTTATTGTTAAATAATACTTTGTCTCCATCTATAGCTACTGCTGAATTTGGAAAAGCTGCTGCATAAGTACTAACAATGTTACTTAGTGTATTTACTGTAATTGTATTGTTTTCTGTATTAAAATCTATCATACAGTTTGTGCCTATTTTCATTCCTTCAACTGTTGTAAATAATTCATTGTTTCGTAATTGAACTGGTTCATCTAAATCGTAATATTCATAATCATAAGTTGCATCTTTATTTGAAGAACTACTATTAATATTTTGTACTTGTTTATACATTGATGCTGAGTTTAAAGAATATGAAGCAACTTCATCAGATGTTGTTAAATCCGTTCCACTACTTATATAACAATTTGTTGTATCTTCAGAGTATTTTGTTTTAAAGTCTCCATTATATGTATGGTATCCTACCATCTCTGCAAATTCTTTAATATTAATATATAGTTTATTGTTCTCTACTACAAACATATTAGCTGGAATTGTTGTGCTTTTTCTATCAACAACAAGTTTTAGTCTACTGTTTTGTATGTTACCAATTTGAACAGCTAAAACTCCACTTATTACTAATAATAGCACTATTACTACAGCTATTATAATCATTATAATTTTAGCTTTTTTCTTTTTTTGAATTTGTTCTTCATTCTCTAATAGATCCATAAAAACCTCCCTATTTATTCCTTTGTGTAGCCATACTTTTTATAAAATTCATCTCTGAAATTTAATAAATTATCATTCTCTATTTCTATTCTAACCTTTTCCATTAATTTAGTCAAGAAATTTATATTATGAATTGATAATAATCTCACACCTAATATCTCGTTTGCTTTTATTAGATGTCTAATATATGCTCTAGTGTAATTTCTGCAAGTATAGCAATCACATTCTGGGTCTAGTGGTCCGCCAATCTCTTTCGTATGTAGCATTTCTTACAACTACTTTTCCATTCCATGTTAAAGCTGTTCCATTTCTTGCTATTCTTGTTGGTAATACACAATCGCACATATCAATTCCTGCTAAAGCTGATTCTATTAAATAATCTGGTGTACCAACTCCCATAAGATATCTAGGTTTGTTTTCTGGCATTAAAGGAGCTGTAAAATATAGCATTTTCAAAAACTCTTCTTTAGGTTCTCCTACACTTATTCCTCCTATTGCATATCCAGGTAAATCTAAATCCACTAAATCTTTTGCACTTTGTGTTCTTAAATCTTCGTAAAATCCACCTTGTATAATTCCAAAAAGAGCTTGGTTCTCTGTAGTGTGTGCATCTTTACAACGTTTAGCCCATCTTGTTGTTCTTTCCATAGATTGTTTTGTATACTCATAAGTTGCTGGATATTCCACACATTCATCAAATGCCATTATAATATCGGCACCTAAATCTTCCTCTGTTTTCATAACACTTTCAGGTGAAAAGAAATGTCTACTACCATCTAAATGAGATTTAAATTCCACGCCTTCTTCTGTAATAGTTCTAAGAGGTCCAAGGCTAAATACTTGAAAACCGCCACTATCAGTAAGGATAGGTTTATCCCAATTCATAAATTTATGAAGACCACCAGCTTCTTTTACTATATCTTGTCCCGGTCTTAAATACAAATGGTATGTATTTGATAAAATTATTTGAGCACCAACTTCTTTTAGCTCTTCTGGTGTCATTGATTTTACAGTTGCTTGTGTTCCAACAGGCATAAATACAGGAGTTTGAATATCTCCATGTGGAGTATGGACTATACCTCTTCTCGCTCCTGAATTTTTATCTACATGTAATAATTCATATGTTACTGCAGGTTTCATTTTTCCTCCTTTATTTATTTTTCTAGCTTTATCATAAATTGTGCCAAAGGGGCCTGTCTCCATTGGCATGTTAGTTTATAAACATTGCGTCTCCAAAACTAAAGAATCTGTATTTTTCTTTTACTGCTATGTTGTATGCTTTTAATATAAAATCTTTTCCAGCTAGGGCTGATACTAGCATTAATAATGTTGATTGTGGTAAATGGAAGTTAGTTATTAATCCATCTAAACATTTAAATTTGTATCCTGGATAAATAAATATGCTTGTATCTCCTTCTGTTTCTTTTACCATTCCGCTTTCATCAGCTATTGTTTCTAACACTCTACATGATGTAGTTCCAACTGCTATTACTCTTTTTCCGCTTCTTTTTGCTTTATTTATTTTTTCTGCATCTTCTTCTTTTATATAGAAATGTTCTGAGTGCATATCATGTTCTTCTACATTTTCTTCTTTAACAGGTCTAAATGTTCCTATTCCAACATGTAATGTTACATTTGCTATATCTACACCTTTTTCTTCTATTTTCTTTAATAATTCTGGTGTGAAATGTAATCCTGCTGTTGGTGCCGCTGCTGATCCATCATATTTTGCATATACTGTTTGATATCTATCTCTATCTTTTAATTCTTCGTGTATATATGGTGGTAATGGCATTAGCCCTATTTTATCTAGTATTTCATTAAAAATGCCATCATATTCAAATTTTACTTTTCTTGTTCCTCCTGGCATTGTTTCTAGTATTTCTGCTTTTAATATTCCATCACCAAAGATTACTTTTGCTCCAACATGAAGCTTATTTCCTGGTCTTACTATTGTTTCCCAAATATCTCCTTCGATATTGTTTAGTAATAAAAATTCTACTTTTGCTCCTGTTTCTTTTCTTCCATAAATACGTGCTGGTATTACTTTTGTATTGTTTCTTACTAAGCAATCTCCTGGCTCTAGATAATCTATTATATCTTTAAATGTTTTATGTTCTACCCTGTGCTCTTTTCTATTTAAAACCATTAATCTAGATTCATCTCTTTTTGCAATTGGTACTTGTGCTATTAGTTCTTCTGGCAAATCATAATTAAATTCTGACACTTTCATTTTATACTGTCTCCTCTTTTACAAATAAATGTGTTATTCTATCTACTATACTTTTTATTTCTTCAAATATATTATCTGGTTCATCTAGATAATCCAGCTCTACTGAATCTTCAAAATTACTTTCATGTATTGGTTTTGATTTATATGCAAAATCTGTAAGCCCTTTATTTTTTCCACCTTCTATTTTGTTTTGCATATAGTCCGTATACCACTGCTTCAATCCTTCTGTATCACTTTCTTCATATCCATACTTTTCATAATCATGCAATTTTATTATATCATTTCCATTTTCTATTTCGTTTCTTTCTAATGTGTGTAAAAACTCATGAACAAATACCTCTTCTGGAAATGTGTTGTATGGAGTGTATGTGTATATATAGCTGTTTTGATTATCTGGAAGTCGTATGTTTGAAAATCCTATTTGATTATATTCCATCGCTCCGAAGTCCTATCCAATCATGTACTAAAACCTCACTACTTTTGTTTAAATCTCCTAATCTTACAGCTACATAAATATAATCATATTCATTTTCTGTAACATAACTATCAATTAAAGCTTTTGCATCATCAGGATCTACATAATATTCGTTTTCCTCATCATATGAAATAGTTGTAAGTGGTTCTTTAATTCTTATTATATCATAAGTGATACTTATTTTGTTTCCACTTATCTCTTTTATTGAATTTTTATATCTTGCCATATTATTTTCTATTGTACTAATATCTCTATCAGACATACTTAAATTTATGTTTTTACCATCTATATCCAAATCAATATTTTCTATAATAAAGCATGCCATATGCCAATTTTTGCTTGTATCTATGCTTCCTTGCTCTATTTTAAAATCAGAAAACCAAGCTTTCCCTTTACAGTATTCTTCATAACCACCTAACCTAAATCCAATCTCAAGTTCTGTGCGATTATTTGAATTAAACATAAAAGTAAGCTCAGTCCAATCATTAGTTCCTGTTATAGCCCTAGAACATTCTGTAGTATTATTTATAGCAATTTGAGCTCCTCCAGAAAGTTTTCCTTCTCTATTTACAACATCTTCAGTTTTTACTTTGCATGTAACCTTATATGCTGTATTGGGTGTAACAGTTATTTTCTTATAGAAAATAGCATCATTAAAATCTGTGTTTTCTATTTCATAACTAGCCTTTCCCATATATTTTTCATCAGAGTCTCTCGTGAAAGAGGTTTTACCTCCTTCACGAACTCCTTTTGTAAAATCATAGAAATTATATTTTGAATATATTGTAACTCCTGCATAGATTATAAGTATTAATATAATTAAGTATAATATAGTTTTGATAATTTCTTTTGTCTTATTATGCTTATTATTCATTTGTTTTAATAAATTCCTTTCAAATTTATCTTAAAGCTTCACTACATCTGTGACATATTGTAGGATTTTCTTTATCTTCACCAACTGTTTCAGAATACATCCAACATCTCTCACATTTTTCACCTGGTGCTTGTTCTACTTTTACGCCAAGTTTTACTTCATCTTTTCTTGCATTTTCTTCAATATCTATTGCAGAAATTATAAATACTGTTTTTAATAATTCTTCATTTTCTTTTAAGAATTTATATGTTTCACCTTCTGCATATATTGTAACTTTTGCATTTAAAGATGAACCTATTTTCTTTTCTGCTCTAGCATTTTCTAATTCTTTTGCAACTATATCTTTAACTTTTAAAATTTTATTCCATTTGTCAGTTAATTCTTTGTTATCATACATATCATTTGGCTCTGGATAATCTGTAAGCATTACACTTTCAACATTTTCATTTGCTGTATGTTTCATTGTTTTCCAGATATCCTCAGCTGTAAATGGTATCATAGGTGTAAGTAATTTAACTAATGCGTCTAGTATTGTATACATTGTTGTTTGAGCTGCTCTTCTTGCTACAGAATCCTTTTTAGATGTATACAATCTATCTTTTATAATGTCTAGATAGAAACTACTCATATCTACAACACAGAATTGATTTATATCATGATAACAACCTGCAAAATTATATTCATCATAATCTTTTATACAATCACGAACAAGTTTATTAAGTCTTGTTAATGCCCATTTATCTATTTCTTGTAAATCATCATATGCTACTGGTTTTTCTGGGTCATAGTCACTTGTATTTCCTAAAATATATCTTGCTGTATTTCTTATCTTTCTATACACATCAGAAATACCTTTTAATATATCATCAGAAATACTTACATCCATTGTGTAATCTGCAGATAAAGCCCATAATCTTAGTATGTCCGCACCATATTTGTTACATACATCTATTGGTGATATACCATTTCCTAAGCTCTTAGACATTTTTCTACCTTGTCCATCAACAACAAATCCACAGCTTAGTACTTCTTTATATGGAGCTATTCCATTTGTTGCAACACTTGTTAGAAGTGATGATTGGAACCAACCTCTATATTGGTCATTTCCTTCAAGATACATATCTGCAGGATATGGAAGTCCACGTTCAACTAAAACACCTTGATGTGTTGAGCCTGAATCAAACCATACATCCATAATATCTGTTTCTTTTTTGAAATGAGTAGGACCACATTTAGCGCATTTTGCACCCTCTGGCATTAGCTCTTCTTCTGTCATTTCAAACCATGCATTTGAACCTTTTTCTCTAAAGATGTCTTGTACTTTCTTAATAGATTCTTCTGTAACATAAGGCTCTTCACAATCTTTACAATAGAATATTGGAAGTGGAACGCCCCATGTACGTTGTCTTGAAATACACCAATCATTTCTTCCTTTAATCATTTCTGTCATTCTTTCTTCGCCCCAACCTGGATGCCATTTAACAGTTTTTATTGCTTTTAATACTTCTTCTCTAAATCCATCTACTGATGCGAACCATTGTGGTGTTGCTCTGTATATAACTGGTTTTTTACATCTCCAGCAATGTGGATATGAGTGGAATACTTCTACAGCTTTTAGTAAGTAACCATTTTCATCAAGCCATTTTGTTATTTCTTTATTAGATTTAGCATAGAACATTCCAGCAAATGGTCCAGCTCCATCTGTTTGATGACCTTTTGCATCTACTGTAACTACTATATCTAGTCCATTTTTTAGTCCTGCTAAATAGTCTTCTTTACCATATCCAGGAGCTGTATGAACTGCACCTGTACCTTCTGTTAATTGTACATCTACAGTATCTTCACTACCCATTATAACTACTGAATCTCTATCTAAGAATGGATGACGGCAAAGAACGCCTTCTAAATCTTCACCTTTGAATTTTTGTACTTCTTTATATTCTTTTATTTCGGCAAGTTCCATTACTTTTTTAACAAGTTCAGTTGCCATTATATATTTTTCTTTTCCGCAATCAACTATACTATATTCGAAATCTGGACCTATAGTAATTGCAAGGTTACCAGGAAGTGTCCATGGTGTTGTTGTCCAAATTACTATATAAGTATCTTTTTCATCAAATTTTCCTTTTGCATCTTTTACTGGGAATTTTACATATATAGATGTTCCAGATACGTCTTTGTATTCTATCTCAGCTTCTGCTAAAGCTGTTTCACAATCAGTACACCAATATACTGGTTTTAATCCTTTATATATATATCCTTTTTTATACATATCTCCAAATACACCAATTTGTCTTGCTTCCATTTTTGGATCATATGTTACATAAGGATGTTTCCAGTCTCCTAAAACACCAAGTCTTTTAAATCCTTCAGTTTGCATTTCTTTATATTTACTTGTGAAGTCCTTACAAGTATCTCTAAACTTAGTAACAGGAATTTTATCTCTGTCTAAACCTAATTTTTCAATTGCCTTTTTCTCAGTAGGCATACCATGAGTATCATATCCTGGTATATAAGGTGCATAATATCCTCTCATAGATTTATATCTAACAATTGTATCTTTTAATATTTTGTTTAAAGCATGTCCAGCATGTATTTCTCCATTTGCATATGGAGGTCCATCATGAAGCACAAAAGTTTCATGTCCTTCATTTTTCTTTAATACTTTTTCATACAAGTCATTTTCAAAAATATCTTTTTGAATTTGTGGCTCTCTTTCTGGCAAGTTGGCTCTCATAGGAAAGTCTGTACTTGGCAAATTTAATGTTTTTCCATAGTCTTTCTTTTCTTCACTCATAAAAAATCCTCCTCAAATGAAATTTTAAAATACAAAACAAAAAAAGCTATATCGTATGTTAGGACGAAATAGCTTTGATTTTCCGCGGTACCACCTATATTAAAAGAATCTATAAAAAACAAATTAATACACATTCTTTTCTCTCAATTACTTTTAACGCAAGTATACGGCTTTATTTACTAAATTTTAAAATGGTTTTCAAGCTCTTTCAATAAAGCAACTAAAAGGTGATAACAAATATATTCTTATTTACCAAATCTCAGCTTACTTGGCTCTCTGTAAAATGTTTATATATTTATCGTGTCCTTCATTATCGTTTTTGCACTTTAATGCCAAAATTTTATCACATTTCCACAAAATATGCAAGTAGATTTTTTTAATTTGTACAACTTTTCTTACAGTAGTACACTATTATTCATCTAACATTAATTTTGTATTTTTATCTTTTAATCTTTCTAATTGTTCTTTTTCTATCTGCTTAATACTTTTCTTAGGTGTTGGTAAATCTTCTGGCATAGTTCCACCTATATCTTCTATTGCTCTTCTTACTTTAGACCCAACTTCATAATGAGTTTTGGTTGCCTTAGATGAACTATTTATTTTATCTTTTTTTAGCTTTTCTTCTGTTTGAGAAATTCTAAATAAATTAGCTATCAATTCAGTACTTCCCATGAAATCAAGTATCTTTTCTTTTTCTTTTAAATTCTTTCTTTTGTGTATATCATCAACAGTTAGTCCTCCATATAATCCCATATATCCTGCATTTTGGAACTTTGCATATTCTTCATCCGTTATAACTCCAGAATTATGTGCTGCTTCTAATAGCATTTGATTCCATTGTTTTATATCTCCACGAATAACTAATCTTTTATTATCTTCATCTAGTTGATTAAAATAATCTGCAACTTCTTGTCTGCGAGTTTGAATTGCAAAATATGTTTGACCAATTGCAATTACTTCTTTTCTTGGATCTCCATTTTGTACTATTAAATAACACGCATATCTTGAAAGATTGTAATCTAATAGCTCTCTAACTGTATTACTCCCTATTTTAACCATTTTCCTGACCTCAGGAAAATGGTCTATTATATTAAACCCGCTATTTTTACAAGATAATCTAGCCCTATCAATTACTTTAGCAAAATTTTCCCACTTCTTGTATTGCAATACTTGACTTAATTCTCTAGCACTCCAATATTCTGTTCCATCTTCTCTAGTTTTCTTTATTTGTTCAAAGCTTTTGTATTCTTCTGCCTGTAAATCACTCATTACAATCATCTCCTTGCTTTGTATTATGTGCCTTATTTTATCAAACATTTGTTTTATTGTCAAGTGCTTTTAGAAAAATATTAAACTTTACTTATACACATATTTATGATAAAAATATGTTATATTATTTTTATAGGAGATTTTAAAATGACTAGTTTTGCTTTAAAAATTATCGCATTGGTTTCAATGTTTTTAGACCATATAAGTTATCCTTTATATGGAGGATTTAGCTATCTTAATCTACTTGGAAGAATTGCTTTCCCTATATTTGCTTTTCAAATAAGTGAAGGATTTATTCATACAAGAAGTATAAAAAAATATATATTAAGGCTTGGACTATTTGCAATTATTTCGCAAATACCTTTTCAACTATTTCATCAAAAATTTATCAATCCAAATTCTATAACTTTAAACGTATTCTTTACTCTTTTATTTGGTCTTATTGCTATTTGGATTTATGATTGCTTGAAAAAGACTGTTGATAAAAGTGAGAAAAATAAATGTCATTTAGAATTAATTGTTGGTTTAATAGTAGCTTGTTTAATTGGCTATATAGCTGAATTGTTACAAACCGATTATGGTTTCTGGGGTGTTATTGTTGTATTTATGTTCTACTTATTTAAAGAGAATAAATTAGCAATGGTTATTTCGTTTATTACACTTTGTATTATTAAATATGGTTATAGATTAATTGTTTATGGTTTTAATATGCCAACATTGCTACTTGGTGTATTTACAGCATTGCCAATAATATTTATTAGCCTATATAATGGAAAACAAGGTAAAAAGATAAAATATTTACTTTATTTCTTTTACCCTGTTCACTTACTATTATTCTATTTTATATTTTAATAAGATTTAAGAATCGCGTGATAAATGCAAATGTGCCAAAGGGGTCTATCCCAATGGCACAATGCATTTATTTTTTATTCCATTCTTCTTTGTTTGTTTGTCTTTGTCTTGCTATTGCTAATGCATAGTCTGGTACATCATCTGTTATAGTTGATCCTGCTGCTACAAATGTTTCATCACCAAGTGTTACTGGTGCTACTAAGTTTGTATTTGAACCTATAAATGAGTGGTTTCCTATAATTGTTTTACTCTTATGGAATCCATCATAATTACATGTTATTGTTCCACATCCTATGTTACATCTTTCTCCTATTTCACAATCTCCCATATATGATAAGTGTGGTACTTTTGTTCCTTCTCCTATAATTGCTTTCTTTATTTCTACAAAGCTTCCTATTTTTACTTTATTTGAAAGTTTGCAACCTTCTCTTATATATGAGTTAGGTCCAATTTCGCAGTCTTCTCCTATTTCTACTCCTGATTTTATTATTGTGTTTGGATGTATTACTGTGTCCATTCCTATTTGAACGTCATCATATATGTATGTACTGTTTACATCCTCTATTGTTACACCTTTTTTCATGTGTTCTGTGTTTATTCTCATTTGTAATACTTTTGTAAGCATTTCCAGTTGTATTCTATCATTTATTCCTAATATTTCTGTATTATCTTCTACTATTACGGCTCCTGTCTTTAATCCTTTTTTGTTCATAATGCTTATTACATCTGTTATATAATATTCTCCTTGGGCATTATTTGGTTTTATTTTCTCAAGTGCAGCAAGTAGTTCTTCTATATCAAAACAATAAATACCTGCATTTATTTCTTTTATTTTTCTTTGACTTGCTTTAGTATCTTTTTCTTCTACTATAGCCTCTATGTTTCCTCCTTCGTCTCTTATAATTCTTCCATATCCTGTAGGATTATCATAAATTGCTGTTAGTAGAGTTGCGTATTCTCTATTCTCTATACTTTTTTCTACCAATTTATTTAATGTTTCTGGTCTTAGTAGTGGAACATCTCCATTTAATACTAAAACTTTTCCTTTTTTACCTGCTAAATATTCTTTTGCTTGCAAAACTGCATGACCAGTACCTAGCATTTCATCTTGGTATGCATATTTTACTGAATCACCTAACACTTCCATTACTTCTTCTTTTTGATATCCTACTACTGCAACAATGTCTTTAATTCCTGCCTTTTGTGCATTTTCTACTGCTCTTTTTACTATTTCTTTTCCGTATATTTTTTGCACTAATTTTGATTTTTTTGATTTCATTCTAGTTCCTTTACCTGCCGCCATTACAATCGCCATAATATTATTTTCCATTAAAATCACTTCTCCTTTTTCCGTTTTAGTAATATTTTATGTAATATTTTACTAAACGTCCTTATTTTATCATATAAAATTTTTTTTAGCAAATATTATTATTTTATACACAACAAAAACCGCACCAGCTTCAAATGGATTAACCATCTTCAGCCGGTGCGGAATTGTAACACGTGCTACTAGCACGTGACTGCTCTAAGGCGTTCGACTTTTTCCTGTGACAGCTTCAGTTTTGCCTCCAGTTCCGGGTCCTTTCGAATAGAACCCAAGTTTCTCTTAAATCGGTCGCGAATTTCACCTTCCGGAGACATGCTGTACTTCGCATGGCCAGGGTTAAGGTTCTTGTTGCCGAGCCTGGCATTCGTACCATCAGGCAACTTAAAAGTTGCCTTGTTGCTCGTGCAGAAGATTTTCTCCTCTGGCAATGCCATGAACATGTCTTCGAGATAAGAGATGTACTGCTTGTTGTAAGCATCCTGGTTAACTGGATTAAGTGTATTCACATACACAGTCATTCCAGTTGTTTCCCTTGCGTACCTAAGGAAATCCAGGAGAGCATCTAAGGTTGGAAACTCGGCTTCTGTGGCCAGAACCTCCAGCGAAAGATGCGTGTGCCACTCATCCTGATGGAACCTAAGTGAATAGTCCCCTCTGTAGGATATTTTCAGTTCATCAAGCAATCCATCCAGCTCTTGAATTCGGGCAAAGTTGATGCCATTCGTGAACATCTCAAGGTTGAACCCTGCTTCCTTGGCCAGCCGGGCGAAATGCACAATCTTAGGATGAACTGTAGGCTCACCTCCGTGAAGGAAAAAGTTTGGCAAATCATGTTCATGCGCAAAGGCCAATGCCCTCACAAAGTTTTCCTCAGACAGATCTCCTCCTTTGTTAACCTGTGCCTCGATGCAGAACGGACAATTCGCATTGCAACGATATGTAAGCAGTGCGAAGAACTCGTTCAAATCGAGCCTCTCCCGAGGGTGCATAGTAATTGCATTGTTCTTGGCGGACATGTGCTCTCCTTCCATAAAGTTAATTATAACAATATGCCCCTGCTTCCTTGGAGTTAAACACCTCCCTTTTGGTAGCAAAAGAATAACACTTTTCTTTTATTATGTCAATAATGTTGGTAAAGTTTTCCAACAAAGAATTCATTTTTGTTGACTATACCAGCTTTTTGTGTTAAAATAACTTTCACAATGAAACAGATGTAGTTTAACAAATTTTGTTAGAGCAAATTAGCTCGAATGGAGGTTAATTTGAAAAAAGTTGTAGTTAATAAAAACGGTTTATCAGATAGCGATATAGATAGACAAGAAAATAGAGTAAAACTTTTAATGTTTAATTCTAGAGGAGAAATACTATTATGCAGAGTAAATGGCGTGTATAATTTTGTTGGTGGTCATATAGAAAATGGCGAAACTTTAGAAACATGTGCCCAAAGAGAACTATTAGAAGAAACAGGAATTAGATTAGATGCATCTAGATTTTCTCCTTTTTTCGAATTAAAACAATATGAACAAAATTACTATAATTCAGGCAGAAATTATTTAACAAGAATATTTTTTATGGAAGGAAATACTGATGTACATTTTGACTATTCAAAAAGGCATTTAGATAGCGAAGAAGCAAAAAAAGATTTTAGTTTAGCATATGTTCCTTTTGATGATATAGAAGATACATTAAATCACAATAGACCGGCTGCACAAAAAGCTAAAAGAGAATTTATTACAGACGAAATGTTATACGTAATTTCAGAATACAAAAAATATAAAGCTGAAAAATCTGCCAAGGCGGCAGCACAAAGAGCTAGCCAAAGAGAAACAGCTAACGAAAGAGCATAAAATTTTGATGATAAACTTTATAACACACATTAAACTGCTTGCTAAGTCCTCTTTTCCAAACAACCAGTAAGCCAGCTAATAAATAATTTGGAGATAAAAGGTTGAAAAATAATTCTTTTCCAACCAGCTTTGTGCCTTAGAAAGGGATGAATTTAAATATGAAAAAGAAATTAATAAGTAAAACATTTTTAAAAGATGTTGAAAAATATAAATTACAAATATTTTATAATTTTGATGATTATTATCTTGCAGTAAAGAAAATTATGAAAATAAAAGAACCATTCTATAGTTCTAAAGATTTGTGTTTAATCGATAATGGTTATTACATAGTAGAAGTAATCCCTAAAAATGAAAACTATGCTATGAGAGTCTTCTTCAATAATAACAAAGAACGTTTATTATATTATTTTGATATTACATTAGAAAATGGTTTAGATAAAGAAACTAACATTCCTTTTTATGATGATTTGTATTTAGACGTTGTATTAAAAAATGAAGAAATTGAAATTCTAGATGAAAATGAGCTATCAGATGCTTTAAATAACAAACTAATAACTAAAGAACAATTTAATTTAGCACATAGCACTATGAATTCTCTCATTGAAAGTATACAAAGTAAGAAAAATAAATATATAAAATTAGATTTAGAAAATTATTTAGATTAATTGTCCGACCAAAAGTCGGACTTTTTTATGACCTGTGCCCAAAGGGGTCTGTCCCCATTGGCATATTATTTTTTTAAGTTTTTGTCATAAGTTCAAAATATCTTAATATATATTAAATAAAGTTTAGTACAAACATTTTTTAAGGGGGTTATTTAATTAATGGATGAGAATTTAAAATTATATCAAGATATAGCTAATCGTACTCAAGGTGATATTTATATTGGTGTTGTTGGTCCTGTTCGTACTGGTAAGTCTACTTTTATTAAAAGATTTATGGATTTACTTGTTATTCCTAATATAGATAATGAATATAAAAGGGAACGTGCTCAGGATGAACTTCCTCAAAGTGCTGGTGGCAGAACTATTATGACTACTGAACCTAAGTTTATTCCTAATGAGGCTGTTGAAATTACTATTGGTGATAATTTAAAACTTAAAACTAGATTAGTTGATTGTGTTGGTTACTTAGTTAATAATGCTATTGGATATTTAGAAGATGATGTTCCTAGGATGGTTAAAACTCCTTGGTTTGATGAGGAAATTCCTTTTGAACAAGCTGCTGAAATTGGAACTAAAAAAGTTATAGAGGAGCATTCTACTATAGGCATTTTAGTTACTTCTGATGGAAGTATTACAGATATTCCTAGAGAAGATTATGTTTCTGCTGAGGAAAGAATTGTTAAAGAATTAAAAGAATTACATAAACCTTTTGTTATTGTTCTAAATTCTGATGATCCATTTTCTGATTATACCAAAAATTTAGCAAAGGAATTAGAAGAAAAATATGGAACTTCAGTTATACCAGCTGATTGTTTAAGATTAGATATGGAAGATATAACTGATATATTTAGTAAAATACTTTACGAGTTTCCTATTGAAAAAATTAATATTAATTTTCCTAAATGGATTGATGGTTTGGATTCTTCTCATTGGCTTAAAGAGGAATTATATGCAGAAATAAAAACTGGTTTTGAAAATGTAACAGTTTTAAAACAAGTAGATAGTGGCGTTCAAAAACTACAAAAAACACAAATTATTGATAAAACCGTTGTAGATGAAATAAAATTAGGTGAAGGTACTGTTAATATTTCAATTAATCTTTATGACGAACTATTTTATAAAGTACTTACAGAAATATCAGGAGTTTCAATATCAAATGAAGGTGATTTATTTGCTACCATTACTGAGCTTGCAAACGTAAAAAAAGAATATGATAAAGTAGCACATGCATTAGAAGAAGTTAAAGCAACAGGATATGGAATTGTCACACCATCTATTGACGAACTAATATTAGACGAACCAGAAATTATAAAACAAGGCAGCAGATTTGGTGTAAAACTACGTGCACGTGCCCCATCAATTCACATGATTAAAGCAGAAATAGAAACTGAAGTATCACCAATCGTTGGAAGTGAAAAACAATCTGAAGAATTAGTAAATTACTTACTTTCAAATTTTGAAGATGACCCAACAAAAATATGGGAATCTAATATATTCGGCAGAAGCTTGCACGAACTTGTAAATGAAGGTCTTCAAGCAAAACTTGCTAAAATGCCAGTAGATGCTCAAGGAAAATTACAAGAAACATTAGAACGTATTGTAAATGAAGGAAGTGGCGGATTAATCTGCATAATATTATAAAATTTACAATTATGACAGAAATTAAGGACGGAATTTTGTAAAACTACTCCGCCCTTAATTCTTAATTATAGTACTACTCCGCCCTTCTTTTCTAAATTATAAATAAAATAGCCTATTCTTATTTTTTCTTATTTACTAAATAAGACCGTCCCCAATTGTAAATTTTTAGTCTGCTTTTTCTAATGTGTATTTTCCATCTGGGATTTTGTACATTTCCAATTGCTCATTTATTACATCTTTTGCTTGAATATATATGCTTATGCTATCATCTTCATTATATGATATATCATTAAAACTATATGTAGCTATTGCATTTTCATTATCATTATCCACAGAAACAATATTTGAACTAGTGCTCCAGTCTCCCCATAACTCTTCACTTGCATGGGTTACTTCATTTGGGTAATATAGCAATCTATACTTTATTTCTCCATTCTCTTCAGTTAATTCAAATGACATAGCATTATCGCCTTGTTTCCAAGAATATTCTCCTAAATAGCTTTCATCAAATTGAATTTTATCATCTGCATTAATTGGCATATCTACTGAGTTAGTTGTTGGTAATGTGTCATTTATTGATATATATTCTACATTATTAGTATTATTTTCATCATTTACCTCATTAACAGTGTTAGTTTCCACATTATTGCTATACGCTTGTGATATTGCATTATTGTTTCCACCTTTTACAAAAAACACAATAAATATAATAGCAACTATCACTACCATTAATATAATAGCGCCAAACATAATTCCTGTTCCATTATTTTTTTTATCTTTTTCACTCATTAATCCTTATCCTCCTCACTCAAATCTTTCGTTAACAAAATTTATCACTACTATATTATCATAATATTGTAATAAATCAAATAGTTTTTTTACTTTGTTTAAAAAAAATGTGCCAATGTGATGCCAATGGGGACAAACCCCATTGGCATCATTTGGCACACCTTCGGTATGTTTTTATTATTTTGTTTGTTTTTTTATATTGTTTTTTATTACCACTTTTCTTAATACAATTAATGCAATTATTGCTACAGCAATTATTGAAACTACTATTACAGCACCATTTGCTTGTGGCTTACTTTCTTCGTTTGTTTCATAGTTGTAAACACTTTCTAATCCATTTTCTTTAATCTTCGTTGTTTCGGATACTGGATTTTCATCTTCTCCATTTAGTATTTCATCTTCGCTGTATACTTCATATTCTCCTGTATCTGCATTGTAGACTGTAATGTAGCTGTTATCTGTTGTGGAGTTTGGATTTCCGCTTGCATTATTTGTATTGTTAGCGCTGATACTGTTAGTATCATTATCATTTTGGTTTATATTTGTACTACCTGCTAAGCTATTGCTTATAGCATTTGTTCCACTGTTGTTTGATGCTTTTTGAATTGCTTCTAAAACCGGTAACTTTGCAAGTTTTGCTTCTAATTCTTTACTCTTTGCATATTCTTGCCACCTATCTTCATAATCATTCCAGATATTTGCAAAACTTCTTGTTAAATAACCTACTAATCCTTCATCTGCCTTTTCGTCATTTTCATATATAACATTGCCTGTTACATAGTCGAAAACTATTACTTTTCCTGTATTATATAGAACTATCATTTCTGTCTTTTCTACATCTGCATTTTGCACAATTTGTTTAATATTGCTACTTAAAAAGTTATCTGGATATTGTAATATTTCTTTTAGGTCCTCAACTTGTCCTTCTGTAGTTAATATTGTTTGATATTCCTTGTTATTGTAATTATCTACTATGTAGTTATCTATTTTCATATCTAAGCTGTTTGATAATGCTGATAATTCTCCGCTTCTTACATTGTATATTTGTTGTTTTATATTGCCGTTTACTGTGCTATATGTTCCGTATGTTTCTATGGTACTTCCGTTGTAATTGTATGTATGGAGTGGCGTTGCGGTTTGTTGTAATGTTGTAGTAACCACTTCGCTTGATGCTACTTCATCAGTAATTTCTGCACCAGCTTCATTGTCCGAGTTTTCATTTATTGCATTTGCATCTGTACTATTTTTATTTACATTTTCACTTGTTAATTGTTTTGTTGCAATATCTAGAATTTGTCCAGTACTGTTTAGTGCATAACCATAATATACGTTTACATACTCTCCTTGTTGCAATTCTCCGTTTATGTATAAACTTGTACCAAGTAAATATGCATTGTTGTTGCCTACTAGGCTTGCCTCGCTTCTTACATCTTCTGGATTAATTGTTATTGTTTTCTCATCTTGTCCGTTTGTTAGTTTTATTTCTAATGTACTTTGATAATTGTATTTGAATGTATATGTTTTTTGTTCTAAATCGATTGTTTCTTTTTTATCGTTACTGTTTGCTTCACCACTTCCAGTTTGCTCGCTTATTTCACTTCCACTTTTCACATTTTTACCATTTACATAGTATGTGAAGCTTACTCCTTCTGGAATATCACTAAAATCTATATTTATCTCATCTACCTTTGTTGGATACACTTTATAACTTGGTAGTGCTTCTACACTTTGTGTTGATATTCCATTTTCGTCTGCTATGTTGTTTGCATTAGCTCCAGTTCCATTTGCATTATTGTCATCGTTTTCATCACCGACACTTAATGAGTTTATTGATGATATTCCTGGGTCTGTTGGTAGGTCTACACCAGTTTGTAGTTCCGGTTTGTATAAATAACCATCCACTATTTTAGGATATTTTCCTTCTGATAGTGATTCATAATTCCAATATCCACTTTCTAGCCCAATCCTGTTTGTATATGTATTCTGTTGCTCTAAATCTGTTCTTACTAAATATTGGTTATCATCTATATTGTCATTTGTTGCATATACATAATTTCCATTTAATGTACTGTACCTATATACATATGTATTCTCTATATATGGATTTTCATCCGGTCTTCCTCCAATTATTAATGAACCTGTTGACGTATTTGTACTTGTTACATCTGCATCTATAAGATTATCGAAATAAAACGATTGCTCTCTATAAATATTACCAGCTATATCACCAATCAATCCGCCAGCCTTTGTAGGAGCTTCTACAGAGCTATCTACGACCATTAAATTGCTTATTCTTATAGCATTTCTAGTTGCAGACATATACTCGTTATACATATAACCTACTATTCCTCCTGCAGTATCTGACGAAGCATTTATATCTGCATTTACATATAATCTATATATGTACGACCACGACGCATATCCAGTAATTCCACCCACATATGAGTTTCCTTCAATTTGTGTATTTGTTATATTTCCCCAAACCAAATACGTTCTACTGTTATTGTATCCCGTAGCACCTCCAACATAGTTTCCTGCACTATTAATTGTTGTGTCAATAACTTGAAAATCATAAATCATACTCAAATCTAAAGTTCCCAAAAGACCTCCAACGTTTTGAGAGCTAGTATCGGAACCATTTATCGTAGTATCACGAACTGTCCAATATCGATTGTTTCCACCCGTAAAAAATCCTCCGACACCACCAATATTATTTCCAGTACCAGTTATATTACATGAATTAATTTGTATATACAACCTTTCATTTATGTTCTCACTTGAATTTATATAACCAATAGCACCTCCAACACCATAATGTCCTGAAACATTAGTATTATTAACTTCTAAATTTGTATAGCTACTATAAGTTCCTACTCCAACAATTCCCGCAGCATAATAACGCTGCCCAGATATATTAGAATCATTCACAACTATGTCATGTATTTCCATGTAATTTCCATATTGTCTTCCAATTATACCTCCCGTAAAACTATACTTATTTATGACAGTTATATTATTTGCATTTATGTTATTAATTTCCGCATTACTGTCTATATCCACAATACCGATTAATCCTCCTACATACCCATATCCTTCTATATTTATTGTATCCATTTCTATATCATGTATATTGCCTGATGTCATTCCACCAATTAAGCCTACATCTCCTAAATTAGTAGCATTAACTGTTATATTTTTAAAACTTACATTTTCTATATCTCCATTGTTACTTGCTATAATTCCAAAATAATTACCCGAACTTGCTGTATTAGTTAAGGTTATATTTTCAAAACCTATATTTTTTATACTTGTTTTAATATTGTTTAAAAGTCCTGCATTTGCTGTATTATATGTTAATTCTATGTTTTTTAGTGTATATGTATTATTTTCTGCCTCTAATCTATTTACAGTTATATTATTTTTCACGTTATCTTTGCCAGTAAAGTCTATGTCTGCCATTAATCTATAGTTTTGGTATGTTCCTTCTTCTATTGTTTGCCAGTCTTCATATGTATATATTTCTTTATAAAATTGTACATCGATTCCAACTTCTACTTGCTTTATTTCTTCTTCGTTCACCATATCCGATTTATATTTTATTCCGATTAATTTATAACTATCATAATATCTGTTTGGAGTACTTCTTACAGTAATACTTGTTATTCCATTTTGTGTTGCACTTCTCACTACAGAAGTAATTGTCATATCTTCTATTTCTATTCCAGTTATTTCTATTTCTTCCGGATTATTTATCCTTACTGTTATCTCTGCTTCTGTTGTATTTGGTTTTGATGCTTCCACACTTTCCACTTCAAGTTCTGCTATTTCTTCGTCGGCATTATCATCGACTAATATATCTGTTTGGTTTGGTAATAATTCTGTACCTTCTGTATTATATAATTTTGGTAATATTCCTTTGTCTTTATCTTCATAATTATAGCTATCACCTAAATCTAAGTTTAATATTTCTTCTGCACTAAGTAAAGTTGCACCTTTTTCCTCGTTACTAGCGTATCCGTTTAAAAGTTGATTTACGTAAGCATAATTATAACTCGATGTATCTATATAATTTCCAATTATTCTATTCAAACTGTCTAATCCAGATGTTGTATATATATTTCCAATCGCTAAATTATTCTTGATGTTATTCAATTCGCTACCTCCATATAGCCCCACAACACCTCCAACATTGCTATTGATTGTTGAAATATTAACTTTTGAATAACAATTTTCTAATGTAAGTTCTGTAGCACTTCCTATTAAACCGCCTACATTTATGTTTTCTGAATTTATTGTTCCAGTAGCATAGCAATTCGTAATACTAACTGCTCCATCACCAGCTCCAATAAGTCCTCCAACACCAGTATTTATACCTCTAGTATCTTCAACATATAAATTACTAACAAAACAGTTTCTCATTTTCACATCATCCGCGTTACCAATCATACCACCGATTCTTAAACTTTCTTGAGAGCCCTCTGTAGTAATTCTCACTTGATTAATTGAGCAATTAGTTATTGAATTAGATGTGGAATGTTGGATAAGTCCTCCAACATTATAAATTCCTGTTTTCGTAATATGTACATTTGTTAAATGTACATTGTCAACAATTGAACCGACCCCTCCTAAATAAATTAATCCTCCTCTCCATGTAACTTCCTGACTAAAATTATTAATAAATATATTTGTAAGGCTTCCCCCTAAAGTTGTAATAAGTGATGTATTAGCAGTTAAGTTGACATTTGAAATACTATGCTCATTTCCATTTATTATTCCATCTATATTTGAAATATTTACAGTATTTTCTTCATTTATAAAGTCAAGGTCTGTCATCAGCATGTAATTTTCTATAGGTGAATCATTTATAGCTTTCCAATCATTTACACTCCAAATCTCATTATATAAATCAACATTGATAATTCTCTCTCCTTCTTCATATGGTCTTGTATATGTACTTCCAAATGCTCCTGATATACTTATGCTTAGTACATCATAGCTTGATATACATATTACTGGATTCATTAATTCTGCTATTACCATGCTTTGTCCATTACTATATTCTTGTGATAATATTTCCACATCTAGATTTTGTATTTCTATATTGCTTATTTGCGCTGATGATGGATTATTTACATTAAATTGTACCTTTACCGTATCCGTCCCTTGTTCCAATACTTTTGTAGATAAAATATCTGGTAAATCTGCATCTTCAACTTCTGGCAATTCGATATAATCTTGTGCTGGCATTACATCTGGCATATCAATCCAAGGAAAATAGCCCTCGTTAACCAGCTCATCAACAATAAACGCCCCTTCACTATTTATTACTTGATTTTGGAACTGAGAATCCCATAACGACAATTTATTACCCTTGGTTTCTAATTCACTTGTGAATATTTCATCTGCGAAATAGTAATTATTGTATATTTTTTTCGATTCTTTAGTATATATATTAGGACCTTTCGTCAAATCTGTATTTTCTCCTATGCCAACTGAATACACATTTTGAACAGTTGCATTATCCTTATTTCGATAAACGAACATTCCCTTCAAATCACCTGTATTTAGCGCTTCACTATCAATTTCTACTAGAGAGTAAACATTTTCTATTACACCATTTAACAAGTTATCACATATTATACCTCCCAATCTCGAATTACTTGTAGGAGATTGATTTATAAATTTTATGTTTTCTCCATACATATATCCATTTTTTATAGTTCCATAATTTTCATAACCAAAAACTCCTCCAACACCACTTATATAAAATGGCTCTACAAAATCAATCACAAAATTTTCAATTAGCCCATAATTCCCACTACAAACAAGATATCCTTGATCAATTTCGTAGTCACTAGATGACTCTACAACATTAATTCTAATATTTTTTATAGTCCCATTATTCCAACTCACTAAAGGATGGGATGAAGTAATTGGGCTAGTCGGATTTAATTTGCATGAAAGAACTAAATTTTCCAAAACCCCATCATTACCAATGTATGAAAACACCGTAGGATTAGAATCTGATTCCCAGGCTTTGATGAATTGCTTACCATTAAAATCTATTTTTCCATTAAACTGTAATGTAGATATTCCGAACTTATATTGAGAGCCTTTAGAATCGGAATAATCTAAATCATTTAATACTATATATTCTCCATATGGTTGTATTTTTAAAAAATCATTTATATTTGAAATTCCTTTTAGTTCTCTTGCACCCTCTGTTGAAAATTCTTGTGTGTCTAACTCAAAATATCTGTCTGATATTTTGACTAACAATTCTATTTTATAATTTGCATCTTGTTCTATGTTATATGTTTTTTGTACATTTTCTACCTTGTTGTCTTCTCCAATTTCTTCATAACGTAGTTCTTGAATTTGTTCATTATTTTTGTAAATTCTTATATAATAGTCATTTGTAGTTATCTCATCTCTTGCATCATTTACTGTTATTGATACATTTGCATTGTAATCATATTGGAATTGTTCGTAGTCTGTTTTTCTATTACCAAGTTCTGCTTGTAAGTCTTGTATTTCTACCATAGCTTTGTTTGAAACTATAACAAATCCAACATAACCTGTTTTGCTTAATGTAAATGTACATCTATATTCTTCCCACTCACTATTTAGGTCACTTACTGTTAGGTAAGAAGAATACCCTACTTCATTCGCATCATCACTATTTTTTTCTACTATATGTATTTGCGTATTATCTGTACTTTTTGCCCTAAAACTCATTGTTATCTCATGTCCAAGATAATCACTCAAGTTATAATAAGTTCTTTTTAAATAATTTCCTGTTCCTCCTAAATATAGTATTTTATTATTTTCATCATAATTTAATCCATAGGTATCTCCAGAATTCAAAGTCATACCAAAACATTTCTCGTACCAGTTTACTTTTGATGAAACATCTATCAAATTCTTTCCTGTTGGTGTTTTTTCTAAACCTATTAAGTCTAACTTACCACTAATACCAGTCTCTGTAACTATTTTTATTTCTTTTAATATGTAATCTGCTTTATATGTTGCATCTGTACTTCCTATGTTATATTGTGGTGCATATACTATTATTCTGTATGTCTCGTTTGGTGTTAGGTCTTCGTATGTTTTTCTTTCATATTCTGCATTTGTTGGCATTTCGCTTAAATCTATTAGTTTATTGTCCTTATCTCTTACCTCTATTCTTACTTGATTTGTTAATACTGCATTATCTATATCTTCTATTCTGATGTCTAAGTCTATCATTGTTCCAATTACGAATTGATTTCTTACTTGTACTTCTGCTGGCATTTTTAGTGTAATTAGCTGTTCTAGGTTTTGTTTATCCTCTACAATAGTTTCTACAGTTCCTTGTTTTACTGTGGTGATGGCGTCTATTCTATATATTGTATTTGAATTTAATTGTTCTAGATTTAGTTCTACTTCTTCAGATATTTTTAATGCTTGTACTTGGTCTTTTGTGAATGTTATTCTTTTAATCTCTATTTCTTGTTGTGTATTATTATTTTCGGAATCACTGTTACCACTTTGGTCGTCACTATTATTGCCATTGACTGTGCTTTCTTCATTGTCAGCATCAGCCACATTTTTACCCTTATCGTATATAACAACTTCAACCTTATCTAATATAGCAAGTAGCCTTGCATCTGTTTGGTTTTCATCTATGCTTATGCCAAGGTTCATGCTGTTTTGTGTTACTTCTTTATCATCTATATGTACTTGCATGTATCCTAATGAAGCTAGTGGTCTTGTTACAAAACTTGCTCTTCCCAGTTCTGCATTTTGTTGTATGCCTTCTCCATTGTCTAGGTCGTAATCCCCGTAGATTATTATTTGGTAATATCCATTTGGGTCTAAATCATTAAATGTTAATGTTTCTTTACTTCCATCATTTGCTGTTCCATTGTTTCCTAGTATTCCTTGTTTTACTATTTCTCCACTTTGGTTGGTTATTTCATATCTATAGTTTTCTAAACTTACATTATCTTTATTATTTAATGTTACAGCTAGGCTTACTTCTGTTACATCTTGTTTTGTTGCTGTAATACTTACTCTTGGTGATTGTTTTGATGTTATTGTTTCTCCTGTGTTGTTCTTTACTTTTAGTTCATTACCAAATCTATCAAATGCTGTTATTTTTTATTTTATCTTACTATTTGAT
>CALXNM010000019.1 GCA_944389745.1 uncultured Clostridia bacterium
AATCTAGTAACTTATTTACATATTTTCCATTATGCTCTCCTTCAAAAAAAGCTAAATATACCATATTATGATTTATTAAATCTACACTTGTCATTTGTAAATCTCTATCAAGATAATATCTAAAAACAGGTTCTCTTTTTAAATCTACATATAAATTTTTAAATTTGAGCATTAAAACTGATAAAACAATAATTATAACTATCATTAATATGAATGTTACTCTTAATAAAAGTTGTTTTTTAGTCATAGTTAATATCTCCTTTTTCAGTTTTTATCTCTTCACATATTTTGCTATAATCGGCATCATCTTTTAGTTCAACATCTTTATATTATTATCCTTCAAATAGCAGTTAAAGACAATAATATTCATTACCTAAATTATTAATTATTTAATTCTCCTCTATATATTAGACTTCATTGATAAAGTAAATTCTTTCAAAATAATACATTTTTATATTTTTTATGTTAAAAAATATAAATAAAGATAAAAACATATATAATTATCCATATTAAAAATTGAAATAAAAAGAAGGAGGCTGTAATTGTAATTACAGCCTCCCCCCATTACCAAAAAGTTAAACCATACCTTTCTGGTTTGAAACTAGAGGTTTACGCTAATAAGCTATTTACGTCAATATTACACAATCAGTAGAAAGTTAATCTCTTCCTGCATACTGATAACGATAAGTAATCTTGCAAGCAAGATTATCATTATACTTTCCGTTCTTATCAGTTACTCGGAAATAGATTTGAATCTTGTCACCTTTCGTACACCTATACGATGCAGTAACATTCTTTCCACTTGATGCAGCACTGGATTTTCCCTGCCCCAAGACCGTACTTGTATAAGCCTTCCTTATCTGAACAGTCAAAATTACAGGCTTGCTTGCACTATAATCTGCACCGACCATCAGAAATTCGTATGACTTACCAACAGTTTTCACCGGGGTGAGATTATTTCCAGTCATTGTGAATGTACCGACCGTGGCAGAATCCTTGTTCCAAGTTTCAGTTCCACCTCCAAAGGGCACAATGTCGCTTTCAGTATTTGATGCAGGCATTTCAACCATTGCCCATCCGTCACTATTAACTTCGATCTCTTGAGTTACGATGCCTCCTTCCTTATTAGAAAGCTCAGTTTCTGATGCGTATGCCATTATTGGCGAAAATACACACAGCAACATTGCCATCGCAATTGCCAAAATCCGTTTCTTCATTGTAAACTCCTTTCTAAAAACCTCTAGTTTCAGTGCAAATAAAACTGCACGGTAATATTATACCATGCAGTTTTATTAAAATCAAGTATTTTTTGCTATTTTCCTTTGTTTTTTTTGATTACTCTAGTTTTTCTCTTATTTTCTTTATTTTTCTCTATCTTTCTTGGATTATTTCGCTTTTTAGTACATTAGTACGATAAACTTGGATGACTCGTGTATTGTAAAGGATCTACTCTATATGAATTTGCAGTTCCCCCAATATATACTTCATAATGTAAATGTGGTCCAGTAGAGATTCCTGTGCTTCCAGATGTTGCTATTTGCTGTCCTCTAGATACTATTTGTCCTTCACTTACACTATAACCTGATAAATGTCCAAAACCTGTATAATATCCATTTCCATGGTCTATCATTATGTAATTGCCATACCCTGAAAGCCATCTTGCTATTATTACTTTTCCATCTGCAGGTGCATATACTGGGGCATATCTAATTGGTATGTCAACCGCTCCATGGTTACTTGAAGCTCCTGCTGTTGGAGAAAGTCTTGGTCCAAAAAATGAAGATATGTAATTATACCATTGGGTATTTGATGACACAGGCCAACTTAACACACCTTTAAAATCGCCTTGATATCCTTCACCTGATGAACTTGCTTTATGAGCTGTTGCTTCTATTTCTTTTTGAGCTTTTTTTATTGCTTCATCAAATTCATCTATTGTGTTTTGTAATTTCTTTTCTTCAGATGATAAACTATTTACTTTTGCCTGTTTTGCTTTTTTAGTTACTTGTAATTTTTCGTTTTTTGATTCAACTTCCTTTTTAGCTTCATCTACTTCTTTTTGCTCTTTTTGTAATTCATCTTTTGCTTTTTGTGTTTCGTCTTGTTTTGCTAATATTGAATCTATTACTTTTTGATCTGCTTCAGTTATTTCTTCTACCCTATAATAATTAGAAATAAATGTTGTAATATCTTCTGATGAAAGAAGTACATCCAAATATGTAACTTGTCCTTTTTCATACATTGCTACTAATCTATGAACTAATAAATCTTCTCTTTGTTTGTTTTCTTCTTCAAGTTCTTTAATTTCATTTTCCTTTTTTGATATTGAATTATTTAAGTTATTTATTTTTGTATTTAACTCATCTAGTTCATTTTCATACTGTGATATTTGTAAATTTAATTCACTAATATCATCTAAGACTGAATTTTTTTCAGCTGTTATTTCTTGTTTTTGTGACACTGCTTCTGCTTTTTTGTTTTTCAACTCTGATATATTTTCTGCTATACTTGTACCTTCTATAGCACATATAAATATAATTAGTATCATCATTGATACAATTTTCTTTATCATATGTATTTACTTCCCTTCACATTATATCCTATTTCAATTCTGAGAGCATTCCATAAGAAGAATCTCCTCCTATTATTTCTCCTGTTTCTACATCTATATAATATGTGTAATATTGATCCCATATCATATTATTAGATGAATTATCATCTAAATCAAACTCAAATGTAACTAACCAAGCTTTACGAACTAAACTATCGACTTGATAAGAAATATTTTTTTCTATAGGATAATTATTATCATGCATTTGAATATAATATTGCTCATAATTATTTTGTCTAAAATATGCATTTCCATTAGTTTCTACAATTGCTAATTCAGTGAAAATATCTTTTACTTTATAATTATCATTTACTTTTGATTCTGCTTCAATTGCAATTTTTTTTGCATCATCCTCGCTTACCTGTACTGGAGTGTCCTCAAATTTAATATTTTTCGTTTCAAAATAATACAATTCATTAATTTCAGGTATAATTGCAAGACTAATTGATTGATATGGATTTTTTATTCCATCATATTCTTTATAGAACTCTAAATACCAAATATATGCATCATCAAAATCTTGAGTATTAGTTGTAATTTTTAGTCCTGTATATTCATCTAAATTATATCCATATTTTTTGCAAATGTTTCTTGCTGTCTTTTCTGCATTTTCTGATGTTGTTCTATACTGTTGTATATTTTCATTTAGAATACTGTCAAATCGAATATAATAATAATAATCTTGTTCTATTGCATTTAATTCTATAAGTATTTCATTATCTGTTTTTACCTGCCATATCAATTTATTATTATCAGGATTGTTAATTAGCTCTGCTGATTTTATTCTCTCATTTTCATGTCCAAAATTTTTCAAGATTTCATTTGCCTTTTTCCTTGCTTCATCTTCACTTATGGCTTTATTTTCTTCTTCTTTGCTAATAGTATTATTGCTACTATAAAATCCAGATACTTCCTTAGGTTGATTAAAAATTTTCTTATATACTTTTGTAGTAGCATATGCTATCCCAGTAAATAATAATAAAGCCGCACTTATTGTAGTAAAAATTTTAAAAAAAGAATATTGTTTATAGTTTCTTTTATGAATATCTTTATATATACTTTCATGTATTATTTTACTTAATTTTTTAGAAGTTTCTTCCGAAACCTTTTTTTGAGTTTGCAAATTATGATACAGCAATTTATCTAATTCATCATTATCCATAATTTTTTCCTCCTGTCTCATAGATCTTTTTTATCTTTTCTTTAGCTCTTGTTCTTTTAGTAGTAACAGTATTTTCTTTTATATTTAGTATTCTTCCAATTTCTTTATCTGTAAAATTTTCCATGTAGTATAAAATAATAATTAATCTATCTTCATATTTTAAATTGTTACATATAAAATTGAAGTCTATACCGTTTTCTACACTATCAAACATTTCTGTATCATATTTTTCACTCATTTTAATTTCATCAAAAGAGACAAATTTTCTATTCTTTTTTCTTCTATAAATATCTGTAGTTTTATTTATTAAAATTCTAATCAACCATGTTTTAAAAAAGCTCGTTTCTCTTAAGTGTTTGATGGATTTAAAAGCCACAATAATTGTTTCTTGTACTGCATCATAAACATCTTCACAGTTTCCAAGCCTTGTTTCTGCTATTCTATATAAATCATCTTGCATTTGTGTTACAAGTGTTGCGAAGGCATCTTTGTCGCCGTTTTTTGCTTTTTCGACTAAGTCTTCCATTTTTCCTCCTACAAAACTTCTTCTACATATTAGACGTTCGTAATATATCAAAATCTTTCAAAATTTTACATTTTCTTATTTTTTTCTCAATCTATAAATTCATTTCATAATCTAAATATTAATAGATTATAACATAAAAAAATAGCTGATAAATTATTTATTGTATTATATTCTGTTTTCCAATTATCTTATAATAATACTTTTTTCATATAATCTCTTTTACATTAAACCCTGAAATTCCAGAGCAATAAAATGATGTAGTATCCCCTTTAGTTGATAAATAATACATCATTTTTAAACCCCTTATTCCTTCGCTTTTTTATGATAGTCTAGTATGTAGATTTTAAAATCCACTGCAGATGCTGTTATTATATAACCTTGTGCATTCTTGCCCACACTTTTTACATCTGCATATCCTCAAACAAGCTTTGCCTCCTGAAACTCTTTTTTTATTGTGAGTATATGTTACAAAATCTCACTTACGTACTTTGTATTAATAGACTGTTAATACTCATACGAATGAATTTTATTGCATCGGCTCATAACACCTATCTTTTTATTATTTTACAACGAGTTTATGGCTTTTCTCGTTATTTATATATTTATAAAAGCTCCAAGTTGTAACTTAGAGCTTTTATAAGGTTCTATCTATTCCATTTCATTTTCAACTTCAATGTAATCTTCATCGTAATCCTCATCATAATCTTGACAGTAATCTATATAAAAGACCATGTCTATATAAAATTCATCATTTATATAGACATCAGCTACTCTATCATCCTCCTGTATTAATTTCCATATTTCATCTTTATAGTTTTCTAATTTAATGTCTTCTGAGTCATAATCTTTTAATGAAATAATACTTGAAAACTCCAAACAATTATCAATGCCATCTCTAATTATTTTGTCTTTATAAAATTCTAGCATTTCTTCTTTAGTCATATTAACTTTAAATTTTTCTTTCATTAATCTACTCCTTATTTTATTTATAAAAATAAATAGAGAACAAATAATTTCTTATTTATTCTCTATTTAAATCACTTATTATTTAAAATCCTGTTCTTGGTAATTTTTTCACTTTTAGGGATTTTGCATATACCTTTGTTGTATGATCATCTTCATCCCATACTAGAAATGTGTCGTTATAGCCTTCTATTCTGGTTTTATTGGTAAATGTATCATCGTTTTTCACTGTACTATTAACAGTTGTAAAAATATATGGATCCATTACAGATTCAAATCCTACATCAACAGTTCCAAAATCAGCCTTAAATTCTGTAACATATTCTCCCTTTTCTAATTTTATATTTGAAAAATCAATATAATTATTAACTTTTGTATTTAAGTTATCTTTCAATAATTTATAATCATTTTTATTTGTTTTATAATATATAGAATAATTTAAATCTTGATTATATGTTCCTGTAATTAATTTTGTAATTCTTACATAGTCTGTTGGCAAATAATCATACCAAGTAAATTTATCTAACTTTGTATTTCCTGTATTTTTTATATGGAAATCATATCTAATTTCTTCATTAGTTGTTGTTTGAATCAAACCTTCTTTTTCTATATCTACATCAGGTTCTTCTGGTTCATTTGTAATATTTAATTCTACAATTTCCCCATTTTCTTTTATTTCTGTAGTAAAATCATTTTCATTTAATAGATACCATTTTCCAGATTTAATTTCTTTTAATATATATGATCCTTTATCAAGTTTCTTAGTTATAGCAATTCCTTCCTTATCAGTAATAATTGTATCTACTAATTCATTATTAGAATTATATACCTCAAATGTTACATCTGATATTGGCATTCCAGCTTTTTCCCCTGTAATAGGACTATCTTTACTACTTGTTTTTATTACCTTAATCTGTCCTTTAATTCTTTCATTATCAATACTGAATGTCGAAGTTTCTCCCCATACTAATGTAATAGTATTTTCTGTTGTATCTAAAATATGTTTATCATCTGTTTCTAATTCTGTTATAATTACTTTTCCAGGTTTTAAATTTTCAATAATAATAATTCCATCTTCATTAGTAACAAAATCTCCAATATTTCCTCCACTTTCATATTTAACATTAAATTTAATATTTGCTAATTTTTCTCCTGTTTCTTCATCTGTTTTTACTATTTTTAACTTAGATGTATCTGCATTTATTTTTAAGGTTGTTCTTGCTGATGTGCTTTCATAAGGATCTGCTGCTATTACATAATCCTGATAATCATCATTCTTTGCCTCTGCATAAAACGCAGGACATGTTTTTACTCTTGCATTTGCAATGTCAATTGTTCCGTTTATATCATTTACAATACTTTTCTTTGGAATCTTTACTTTAATTATATTTCCACTTTTTGTATACGTTGTTCCAGATGGAAAATTTCTTAAATTAACATCATAGCTTCCTAGTTCTTTATTGGCACTTACTTTAAATTCTTGTATTACATTTTCTCCAGATGTATATAAATCACCTTGTTTTGTTATTTCCGCTTGTGCATCTCTATATTGACCTGTTCCATTTTTAGCTTTATTATATAATTTTTCAGCTTCATCTAATATCTTTTTACCTTTTCTTTGTAAACTTGATAAAGTTAGTCCTGCATCTTTGTCAGATTGTAAAATTCTATCAGCTACCCTGTATGATTGTTTTGGACTTTCATTGTTAACCAAACAATGCACAACAATCTTTGTTACGAAGTACCAGTCATCATCTGATTCAACAGTAGTATCTTTCCAATCTACTCCCATATATCCTTCATATAAACATCTCCAAATTTTTTGATCCTTTAATACTTCTTTAATATATGAATCATATCCTCCAAAATCAGATGCTCCAGATCCTACTCCGTGGTTTGTCTGGTTCAACACAGAAAGCCGGTAGTTTTTTTCCTGTATCTGGATCTTTATAATATACTTTTACAACAAGTTTTATTGCTCCTGTTTCCTTTATTTCCAAATATCCGGGTAATTCTTTCTCACCATATAAATGCGATGTATCCCCAACTTTTATAGTTGCAAAAGTTGGAAATGTTATGTTTAAAATTGTTGTCAATATTAGTAGACATATTATAATTTTTTTATTTATTTTCTTTACCATTTTATAAACTCCTCCTAAAAAAAGAAGCCCTTTGGCTTCTAAAAATATTTTATATTAATTTAAAATTTCTTGATAAATATATGCTTTTGTATCGTATAAAGAATATGATGTACCCTTGCTATTATATCTATACTCATCCTCAATATAAACTTTAACTATATATCCGCTTAGTGAAAATCCATTAAGTTTGTATTCGCTATATGAAAACCAATTATTAGTTGGTTTTGATGTTACAGCTACTGCATAACCACCAAATTCATCGTAATCACTTTGACTTTTTATTAAATTATTCAAATATGAAACTGCTTGAGCTGTTTTTTCTTCATTTTGTTTAGTAAAGTGTTTATTGGCTAGTTTAGTATTAGATTGTTCCTGCTGAGTCTCTTGTCTTTCACTTTCTTTATTATTATTTGTATTTAATTTTTTATTAGTATTTTTATTTGTTGTATTAGTTGTTTTATTGGAAGTTTTTCTTTCTATATTACTACTATTGTTATTTGTTTGTTTATTATTATTTTGTTTGTTTTCTGAAATTTTAACTTCTGTTTCTTTATTATTTTCAGTATTACTTTTGGCATCTTCTATATTTTCAATATCTTTTATATTATTTTCATCTTTAGTGTTTTCATTAACCTCATTTGCTATTTTATTATTAATTATTAAAGTAGAATTTGTTTCTTCATTAATATTTGCTACTGCATCTGATTTTTCCAATTGATTACTTTCTTTAGGTATTAAACAAAAACATATTATCACAATTGCTATAATCATAAATAATACCCCAATTACAGTAATCGCAATTTTTTTATTCATAAAACATCACCTATTGTGATGTTAACATTTATTTTTTTATTTAGCAATATTGTTTACTTAATTTCAGTAGCTTGTACGCATAATCTTTGATTTCGCTTATCTGTGATGCAAGTTATTAATGTTAATCTATTTTCTTTAGTAGTCTGTAGTAAACTCCAATCTGTTTCATATATAGCTTGTATATTATCTACTTTATATTCTCTTGTGTAAAATTTAGTTTGATATCTAATAATATCTCCTTCTTCTAATTCATTGATCCTAGCAAAAAAAGCGAAATCACCTCCTCTATTATGTGCTGCTAAACCAATATTTCCATCGTAAGTAGCAGTTTCTTCAATATGACCAATATATTGATTTAGAACCTCATTGCTAGTTCCTTCTCTGACAGTTGCTTTTAGTCCAATTTTTTCAATACTTAGTATTCCTAGTACTTCTTCGTTCCAAACATCTTCCACTTCATTGTATACAATATTTTCATAATTTAAATCGGTAGTAATTGAATCCACATCAACTAATTCATTATTTTTATTGTATAAAAAAATACCTATCGCAATTATGATAAGTACAACAATAACAATAATGCTTAATATAATAATTTTATGCCTTTTCATTATATCCTCCTAGACCAATATTTCAATTTCATTTTCTTTTACATTACATATAAATTGCTTATCAAAATATTTTACAGTAATGTTTTGACCATACCACTTAGTGTATAAGTCATTCTTTAAAACAATTTTATATTTTCTTGAAATCTCATTGTTTTGTGGTGTTATATCAACTAATTTTTCACTTGCCTTTACTTTTTCTTTTCTGACTAATTTCCAATTATTATTTTGATAGTTATATATTAAAATATTTTTTCTGCTTATAAAAATAATTCCAGAACAAATAATTATTCCTGCACCTGCAGTTACAACAGGAGCTGTTATACTGCTTTTTTGTTCTTTTTCAGTTTCTATTACTGTTGATTCTTTTTTTGGTACTTCTTTATATTGAACTTTTACAGTAACAGTATCAATAACTTCTTTTTCTATCTTTCCAAAGTAGCTTACAGTTGCTATATAATTATTTATAACTATTCTTTTCTTTATAGCTTCATATTTCATTGTTCCATCATATGAAATTGGAATGTCTTGTCCATCTATCTTTTCTGTTTTAGATATAGTCCATACTGGATTTACTAAATAATATGTTGTTCCATTTTTCTTTATTATTTTTGGAACATTATTAAGCTCATTTCTTTTAACGTTTTCGTACTTTTCTTCATAGTATAATTTATATTCCTCTTCATAAATATCATTTGGTTTTATTCTTAAAGAAGAATTATCTATTTTTAATGTTCCAATATAACCATCTTTTTTAATTTTTAATTCTTGATCAAATAAATCTAAAACGTTTTCTCTATCTTTTGTATTTACAATTAATTGCTTTTCTACTTTTTCATCTTTTGTTAAAGTTTTACTGTTTTCTTTTTCAGAAACATTATCTAGTTTATAAAGTACTCCATTTTTGTTAATCTCTTGTTCTATAGATTCTTTAAAGTCTTTCACTTGATTTGCTTTAACTTGAATTTCTTCTTGCCAACTCCCTAATTTATTTTCTGTTGCTTTACTTATTGAAAATCCACTCATCAAAGCTGATAAAGTTATAACATAAATAATCACTGGCAATATCTTTTTGTTTTTCATATTTACTCCCTTCTATTCCAATCCTAAAATTTGAAATAACATATTTCTTAATTGTTCATTAAATAATACTGTAATTCCTATACTTGTAACCACAAACAATAATATATAAACAATTAATTTAATAATTCTTGTAATTAATTCAAGAAAAAAGAAATACACATTACTTGTTTTTTGTGTATTTCTTTTTTTTATTTCATCAATATATCTTTTTAAGGTTTCTTTACTTTTTCTATGCTTTTCGTATTTTAATTGTTCTTTTTGGTCAAAAATTTTAACCTGTTTCTTTTGTATTCCTTTATCAGACAATGCTTCTGATAGTTGTACTTCTATATTTTGCTGTAAATCTACATTAACCAAATTATATATACCTATAGAATATAACTGTTCAAATAATTGTAAATCTTTTTCAAAACTTCCTACAACAATAATTTTTATATTAGGATACATTATTTTTAGCTGACTAATTATCTTGGATAAATTCTCTAAATCTATTATGCATGATAAATCGATAACCAAATACCTTATCACATTAAAATTGATGTTAGTTTCTTTAATATATTTTTCAATATATACGTTATTATTTGTTTCATAAAGAATTAATATATTTTTTTCTTTACAAACATTTATTATTGCACCTCTGATTTTTTCTTTTGCAATATAGTTAAGCATAAAACCACCCCCTTTAATCTAACCATTTCTCTTCAAATGGTACATTGTAAATAATGTTATCTGATTCTAAATTTACTATATTATTTTGTAATTGTTCACTTTTTCCGATTTTCCAAAAAATATTATTTATTAAACATAATATCAGTAATATTACTGCAACAATTGTATAAATTATTAATTGTTTAACTTTTTCATTCAAAACTATTCCTCCACTTTCTTAATAATTCTCATAGCTTATATTATATAAGTTGAGCTCCTAAATCTTCTCAAATAAATAGGGTGCTGGATTAATTTGTTCTTTATTTGCTGACCTTATTTCAAAGTGTAAATGATCACCTGTTGAATTTCCGAGTAGACCCTTGCTTTCCCACAACTTGACCTTCAACTATTTTTTGATTTTTCTTTACTCTTATAGAGTTATTTTGCATATGAGCATAAAATGTATAAAATGTATTTCCCTTTTCATCTATGTGTTTAACTTCTACACAATTACCATATCCATTCTGCCATCCTGCCCAAGTAACTATTCCATCTTGAACGCACATTACATTACTATTCTTTTTTCCTACTAAATCAATTCCTTTATGATTTGTTGATACCACTCCCCCTCCTTCTCTTTTTCCAAACCCGCTTGTTACAACTATAAAATTCTCAACTGGCATTAAAAACTTTCCTTTATAAACTACTTTTCCAGTTTCTAAATCGTTTATCTCTGAAAAATTCACTTCATCATTATTAGATTTATCTCCAAACTCCATAAATGCACATCCAACAATTAAAATAAACAGTGTAACTCCAATTGCTATGTATAAAACTTTATGCATAGGCATTCACTTTCCTAAATTTTTCATCTATTTGTTGTTTTTCTATATTATCTATATCCATGCTTATAAACAATTTTCGTACTCCTGCGGTAAATAGAGCCTCTCCAATTTTAGCATTATATATTAATTGTGTTTCTTTATCTGTAAGTTTAAATGTTTCTTGTACATCCTTTAAATCTTGTCCGTCTAACTTAAAAAATAGTTTGTAGGTACTATTAGTAAATAAACTTTGACCATATAATCTTATTTTTTCATTTAAAAAATCCTCTATTGACTGAGTTATAACGATAATACTTGCCTTGTATTTTCTAGCTCTTTTGCTAATATTTTTTAGATACTCTAAAGTTTGCGGAATATTAGGATCTACTAGCATATGGCATTCATCAGCAATTAAAATTGTTTTTTCATTTGCATCTCTACTTAAGAAATCCCAACAATAAGACATTATGTTATAATATTGTGCTCTTTTATATTGTTCTTGAAATTTATGCATACTACTTGTATTAAATACTGTCATATCTGTATCAATATCTATATTAGTATAACCATTCCATATATCAGCAGATTGACCTATGCAAATTGGTCTTATTAAAGATAAAATCTTTTCAAAGGTTTTATTATACTTTTGTTTGTTTTTTTCTTCTATAAAAGAATACAAATCTTCCAATTTAGGAAAATCTGTATTCTTTAATTTAGAAACATCTGTATTTTTATTAATATTAAACTTTTGGTACAATTGTTCTAACAAAAGCTCTAATGCAGAAAATTCAACATCTTGTAGACTTGGATATAATATCGAAAAGAATGTTCTCAAAAACTGAAAGTGTAATGCTAATGAGTTAGTATCTTCTTCTCTATCAACTCTAATTTGTAGAGGATTTAAAATTCCCCCATCTTTTCCTCCGTTACAATTTATAATTTTTCCTCCGAGATTTTCGCTCAAATAAGAGTATTCATTTTCAGGATCTATAATTAATATTTTTGCTTTAGGAATTTCATTATATGCAATATGTTTTACTGCTACACTTTTACCTGAGCCAGAAGAGCCAACAACAACCATATTGCTGTTTGTCCTATCTGAATCTTTCTTCCACATATTGAAAATTATAATTCCTCCCTTTTCATTTACTCCTAGATAATATCCATTTTTATCAATAAAGGTGTTTTTATTAAATAAAAAACCTCCTGTAAATGTAGATGTTAGAATGTTTCTTTTAAAATAATTATTTAAATCCTCTTGTATAGTAAAATATGGAGCTATAGCTTTATATCCTTCTTGTAGTAAAAAGTTAGTCAAAGGTCTAATTTTTAATTTTTGCTTTATTACTTCTTTCTCCATCTCTTTACATTTTTTTGCAAGATTATTTTCGCTTTCATCACTTATTAGTATATAGATACTTAAATAAGAGACAATTTCATTATTTTGCAATATTCTACTAATGATTTCACTTGCTTCTTTAATTTCTTGTTCTTTTATTTGTTTACTAGACTCATTTTTGGCAAGTTTTACAAGTGCTGTTGCATCTCTAATTCTTCGATCTAAACCTTCTAATAATTCTGTATTATCAGTAGGTTCAATGTTAATAGAAAATATAGCTCCAATTTCATTTACTAATTTTCCAAGCCATCCCAATTCTATATTACTTGGATAATGTATTATTGTATAAACTTTTGCATATCTATCACCTATATATATTTTATTTCTATCAAACTTAAAGCCTCCTACTGGTGTTAACAAATCTATCAAATTATAATTATATTGTATCTTTTTCAGTTTTTTCACCTTTCTTTATAAGAACTTCTTCAATTCTTTTCTTTGCTATTTCATAATATTCTTTATTTATTTCAAATCCTATATATCTTCTATTTTGATTTATTGCTCCAACTAAAGTTGTTCCACTTCCACAAAAACAATCCAATACTAAATCCCCTTCCATACTAGAGTTAATAATATGCCTTTCTATTAACTCTAGTGGTTTTATTGTTGGATGTTTATATTTTTGTTTATCTATTTTATTAGTTAGTGAAAGATAATATTTCCTTTTTGTATGATAATTTCCATATAATCTGACACCTCTTTCTCTAAAAAATAATATGTACTCTGTATCTGGTAAATAATTATTATTTATCAAAGGCGAAGGATTTAACTTATGCCATGTTAATATTTCGTGATTACAATTCTTATCACTAAAATAATTTAGCAAAGACTTTACCTGTCTTTTTGAACAGTAAATATAAATATTTATCTTCTTCATTTTCTGTATCAAGATATCTAGTACTTTTAAATCAAATCCATCTTTTAAATTAATTAAATCATTAGCATAGCTATTCATATTTGTTGGCTTTCTTACTTTGTTCAAGTTTAGCAGATATGGCGGATCTATAATTACTAAATCTACACTTTTGTTATCAAGCAACTTTAATCCTTCCATACAGTCCATGTTGTAAATTTCATTCGTTTTTAACATTTAACTCCTTTCTTTTGATTTTTGTAATATGATTCTCATAATCATTTTCTTCTTCTTTATAGTTTGGTAAATTAAAAACTTTTATTAAACTAATAATTTCTTCTTTATTTAATATTTCACTTTTTAATTCACAATTTCTTAATCTACTCTTCCAATTATTTGCTCTTTTTTGTAATTCTATTTTTGCTTTTTCCGTTTCTTTTTCCCATATTATTAAAAAAAAGTCATTTTCAATAATTTCTTTATTACTAACAAAATTTAATAAGAATTTAATTCTGTTATCTATTATTTCCTTAAATTTATTATTTTGTATCTTCTGTTTTAAATCTTCTTGTTCTCTTATAGTTTCAGTTATATCAACTATTTTAGGTAGTACTAATATCTTATATGGGTATCTTTCGTTTGCAAATTCTACACTCATTGAATTCATTTTACTTTCAAGCTCTTGTTCCGATAATAAACCAAAGTTTTGTGGCTTTATATTTAGTATCATAAGTACATAATTATCTAATGTATTTATGGAATTATCTTCTGTTATGTCTGAAATATTTAAGAACTCATTTAAACTAATATTTTTTTTATTTTTAATTTTATATAATATTTTTTTAGCTATCGAAATCACCTCGCATATATTTATATTCTTTTTGCATTGTTTGATATTTCAAAATATTTACAATAGAATCAGCCATTGAAAAGTTATTTCTATTTTTGGTAAAAGCAATAAAACTTATTACTAAAGAACCTATAACAATAAGTGTAGATATTAGTGGTTGATTAAATATAAGATAAATGATGTAAGCTATAACTCCACTTATAGCACCACTAATTATTGTTTTTATCAGTTCTAGTGTTCCGAAGCCCTCTATAAACTCTGTTTTTAATCTGATTTGTCTAGGCATCTTTAACATTATCCTATTTTCCATATTAACCTCCATTTCTCTTATTAGTTAATTCTTTATATTCTATATATTGCCTATATGTATAATCTGCTGGGAATATTAGTCCATCTCCATCTCTATAATATTTTGCTTCAGCGAAAAATCCTTTAAATGTTCCTTGACATTCTGAAAATGATTTAAGCACTGAACAATTTGCTATTGTATACCTCTCACCAACTTCCACCGTTGTTGATGAAGAATGCATTATTTTTGTGAATTTTTCTTCTTCATCATTTGCTGATAATTTCATACTTGTATCTGTAACAACATATATCTTCCCTTCCACATTCACAGTCTCTCGATTTTGACAGTCTTTATCTACTGCATCACCAATGGTAAGTTTACTCGTTTGATCATCAACTATTTCTACTGCACTACCAAAATAAAACTTCGGTATATTTACAATACTCATCCCCAAAGTAATCAAAATTGTTGCTATTAATAGATGTTTTATTAATTTAATATACCTTCCTTTTTCATCAGGTTCTATACTCATCTTTATAAGCAATATTATAAAGGTAACTCCAGCAATTGCTATTCCTATATTCCTTAGTATAGTAATCAGTTCTTTTAAATTTTCTATAATGCATTACCTCCTTCCTCCATGTGGCAATAAAGCTCTTATTGATCTAGCTGTAGTTCCAACACTATTAAGTAAACTTCCTGATGGTTTAATCATGAATTTTCCAAGCATCATTGGTGTGTTTACAGATACAATTGCAATAGCAATTCCATAAATCAAATGTCCATTAACAAGCGAAAGTATTGATAGGTTAAGTAATGCAAGTTGAACTACTAATGTAAAAGCCGTAAGTAAAAAATCCCTTATATATTCTGAAAACACACCATTATCAGAATTTAAAAGACCTATACTTGCAAATGGTATTCCTAATCTCATTACTAAAATTTCAATTCCTTTCATAATAAATTGGCAAATTAATATTAGCCAAACTATTAATAAAACTAAACAGGCAACTGCTGTAAAAATTCCTCCTCCCATATTATTTGAAAGTATTTCTGCTAAGTTTGTTCCTTGTATAGTTAAATGATTTAATATACTATTTAAAAATTCTTGTACAATTGCAACAAAAATATCATATATTTCTTTAAAGCAAATCATAACAATTACCGCTTTTACCATGCCTATTGCTAATTGTATTGGATTTTGCTCTGCGTCTCCATCGTGCATAAAAAAATATATTTTTATTGCTTTTGCTATAAATACAATTACCAAAATGTAAATAGCAAAGTTAAAAATAGTTTGATAAATCGAATTAAAATTTATAAAATTTCCATCAGCTAGTTTTAAATTACTTAATTCTCTTTCTATATGAAAAACTAAGTTTAGCATTGAACTAAATATTGAATTCAATGTAACTTCTGAACCACTTATAAAGTTTTGTATAAGTTCTACAAGCATATCTGTCATCTATGCATCACCTACTTTTTATAAAAACATCTTTTTATACTTACTTGTAGAATCCAAGAATTGTATCTATTAAAGCCAAACCTGTTGTAATTAGCACCATTGCAATAAGTGTAGTTTTTATGTTCTGTATATTTCGTCTTCGCTCTCCTTCATCATTTGTTTTCAAACAATATACATAATAAATAAAATATCCTCCACATATAGTGATTCCTATACCAACCAACCAAGAGATAATTGCATCAACTAAATTTTCAGTTCCTGTTACTAATTTAGAACTTTCTAAGTTGGATGCGTGAACTACTTGATTTAGTGTATTTAATAAAACGACAATAAGAATTACCTTAAATATAATTCTTATTGTCGTTTTTCTAATTTTCACAATTGTTTCTTTTTTTATTTTCACTTTTTCATTTTCCTTTCTAGGTTTTGCTTAATCTTCTCTATCATATCCTCTTTTTTATCTAATTCTTCTTCATCAAAATCACTTATACTGTATTTTTTCCAAATGTCCCATATTTTTATTTTTTCTAATTCATTCTCCTTTCTTGTTGCTTCTCTTTCTGTTCTTAATCTTTTATTTTCTAGTTTTGTACCCATTCCATTTAATTTGTTAAAATACATTTTTGATATATCTGGAACTACTAATAATGCTGACTTTTTTCCGTGGAATCATAAGTAGTACATATGGACTTTCTATTCTCTGGACTTCATCTGGGGTTAATAATTTTCTTGATATTAAACTCATACTGCTACTACTATTATACGATTTAAGATTAGTATTGCTGCTTTCTCCATAACTTTGACAAGTATATGTACCGCAATTTATCTGAAATTTTAGTTGCAGTATCAATATTAGCACTTTTTAGATACATCCAAGCACAATTATCTAAAATGTTTTGTGTCCCTTCTTTGCCATATCTTTCCTCTAATTGTCCAAAGCTCTGTAAACATATTAAAAATCTAATATTTCTACTTCTGGAAACAGTCAACATTGACTGAAAAGTATCAATTTTTGTAAAGTTTGCAAATTCGTCTAAAATAAAATTCATCCTAATACCTAATTCTCCACCTTCTTCTCGGCTAGTTTCTACTAATGCTGTATATAACTGCTGTACTAATAAACTTCCTAATTTATGATAAGTGTCTCTATCATCTGGTAATAACACGTAAATTACTGTTTTTCTTTTTGCAAAACTTCTTAAGTCAAAATCTGAGCTTTGAGTATTACTAGCAACATATTCATTGATAAACATTTGTAATGTCGACAGAGCTGCAGCGACAAAACTTCCTCTTGTTTTACTTGGAGCTGTACCGGGCAACTGCATAAAATTTCTTTATTGGATCATTTGCATCTTTATTCCTCATATATTTATCAATTAGCATTTCTCCATCTTCTGCAGTTTTGAACATTTCTGCCACGAAATAATATGCATTCGCAAGAGTCTGATATTTTCTTTTGCCTTTATTCTCTAACACAACAGCCAATATTGCAGTTTTTATTACACTCATTTCTCCATTTACCCAAATAGGCTCTGTTTTATCATTTTTAGTGACTAACACATTTACAATATCATTAACCAAACTTTCTGCTAGAGCAATATTGCCGTCTTCAACTGCATTTATGACTATATCTAAATAATTATATTTGTTACTCTTTAGAAACTGTATATAATCAATGGCAATAACATCATAGCCTAGCTCTTTGAGTTTGTTGGCTGTATATAAGTAAAGTTCTCCCTTAACGTCACTAATGAACATATTTTCTCCTGCGAGTCCCAACATTGTAATAGTTGGAATTATAATACTTCTACTTTTACCTGATCCTGAACTACCTACTAACAACAAATGCAAATTATCATCAATGTAATAACATTTCTCTAGATTATTATTTCTTTCAAAATTTACAATTACTCCTCCAGAAGGAAATGAAATGTCATTATACTTTTTATTTCTATCTAAAATATTACATTTGAATATCTTATTATAATCTTTTTTATCTAACCACCAAGATGTACCGTACTGCCCATCACCGAATTGGAACTGGCACTTCAATTTTATTTGTTAGTTTAATAGTATTACTATGATATATATTTTTCTTGCGATTTGAAAATAGTAATAACAATGTAATTATTATTAGTTCAAACGCACAAAAAATAATAAATACTCTTTTTTCATTAATTAGAGTATTTATTATTGTAAGTATATTTATATTAAATAAGCTATTGAAGTTTTTACTTAAAATAAAGTGTAAACTTACAGAAAAATACGCATTAATAAATATACTAAATATTATTGCAATGATCGTTAAAAATTTTCTGTTAATTTTTTTCTCCTTTATAGGAATTCTTCATTTCCAGTTTAATATTATTCTTTTTCTTCTTCGTCTTCTTCTGTCTTTTCGCATTTGTTATGATACCAATATTCAAATCTTCTCCATCCAGCTTCATTTTGAACTACATCTTCAATAAATATTGGTTTGCATTTTTTATGAATTTCATTATACACTTCTTCCCATTTAACTGTATTAACATCCTTTCTAAGATGATAAAATTATTTTTTACATATTATTTTCCCAATCAAATGATGATTTATTTTTCTCTTTTATTGCTAGTTCTTTTTTAGCTTGTTTAGATAATTGCTTTTTATATTTTAATTCAAATTTTTTTAAATATTTTTCTTCTTGCCTTGACATGAAGTACAAACTATTAAAAATTCTCCAAACTAATTTCTCACTTTCATTTATATATCTCACTTGATTATATTCATGTTTTTGATTTAGAAGTATTCTTTCATAATTTAATATTTGATTTCCAATCAATTTAAGTACTTCTTGCTCTGCTTTTTGTTTTTCAATTTCTTGTGCTTGCTCTATTTTATTTTTACTTTGATACTTATAACTTACTATTTCTTGTTTCGTCTTAATATATTTATCAATTTGTTCCTGACATTCTAATGACATACTAATTATTTTTTTTGAAAGATTATCTACTTTTTTTACAATATCAGGGTATTGTTTTAGATATTGATATTTAATACTTCCTTTAGTTTGTTTTAATAATTTTTTTATTTTTATTAAATCTTCAGCAATTAATTTAATTTGCTTATTTGGTATATTTTTTTTCATTATTTTTTTATTATAGAAATCTTTCTCATATTGCAACATATCCTTTATAAAGTTCTTGTCTGAACTAGCCTTTTTCATAGCTTGAATAAATTCATTGTTTATAATAATTTGCTTTTTGGCATTATCTTTTTGTTTATATAATTCAATTAAATCATCTTTGAATATTTGATTTGTAAACTCGTCTTTCATCTTATTTATCTTTTTATAGTTAATAAAATAATTCATTTTATCTCGCTGTTTACTCCACACCATCACCTGTAAATGTGGATGACCACTTTCTAAATGAACTGCTCCACAATATTGAATATCTGTATATTTTATATTTAATTTATCTGCTAGACTTACCAATTTACTTTCAAATAATTCTTTCCATCTTTCTTGTGTATCATATCCAAGCCTAACAGCATCATATTCAGAAAGTGATATTGTGCAACGAAAAATTGGAATCTTATTATCTGCTAAATTACTGATGTAATTATTAATTTCATCAGTATTCTTCATGTTTTCTATATTAGGAAACTTATCTATTTTTCCAAACAAGCCGATGCTCCACGTTAGGATTTTTTATTGCATATTCACTATATGCTAAATAATTTGTATAATTTTTATGCTTAAAAAATGTTGTCCTTAAATTAGGATTAAAATTTTCAAATATAAAAACTACATTACTCATTTCTGTATAATTCTCCTATTGTATAGAAATCAAATAAATCTTTTTTAGTCATGTCTTCTGTGTCATGATTAATATAATAATTTGCTTTTTTACGAGCATTAGTCAACATTTGAATAAATTCTTTATGCATATCATCTCCAAATAATTTAGCTATTATTTCTCCATTGAGATAAGTATTTATTGCTGCAGTTCTTAAATACTTGGCATTTATTTTTCTTTGACTTGAAATAAAAGGTTTTAATTTTGCATCTAACATTTTATCAAGTTCCTTAATAATAAAATCTAGATTATCTTTATACATTTGAATATTTAATTCTTTTTCTAATCCACTTCTAATAACGTCTGCTTCATACCTTCCTTGCTTACTAGCAAGTTTCTGCAACATTTCTTTTTTATACTTAGGAATTCTTACTATTATTGGTATTAATTTTTCTTTATTTTCTTCCATATTTTCCTTTCTTTTTTGCTCCTTACAAGCAATCAAAATTGTCTTAAACAATTTTGCAGGATCAGGGCGATATCGTAATCGCCCCAAAACAGCTAAAAAGCGTAGCTTTTTACGAGATACTCTAAATTTTATAAGATATCTAATAGACATCTTTAATATTCTTCTACTTCTTCATCTTCTACATCTGTTACCTCTACATATTCAGTAATTATTCCAATTGCTTCTTCATAGCTTTTTGCTTCTTTAGTAATTCTATTTATCATTTCCTTTGATTGTTCATCCATCCCATTGTTTTTTAAAGTTCTAGATGCTATTCCCATTAAATTAAATATGTTTCCATCCTGACCAATTAATGGACATTTTGGTTTATCGTTTGATGACATATTATTCAAATTCATCTACCTCCTCTTCTTTCTTTTTTTTCTTTTCATCTTCAAATTCTTTTTTTATAAGATAACCATATTCGGTAAAATCACCATTATATGTATAACCTTTTGCTGTAAAATCTTTTGCCAATTTTGAATAATCAATATAATCTTCTAAAAAGCTCACTTCATCAAAATGACCTGTTTCAAATACTAAATACCTTCCCATATCATTTAAATTTTTTATGTCTGGCAGTAATTCATATTTATCTGTTAGTTTGGCACATATTGTTAAATCATGAATATAATCTATTTTATAATTATTAGCCTCTGCTAATGCTAAAAATTTTTGCATCTTAATATTGTCAAAATTTTTAATTTCTTTACAAAGTAATTCTATTTCTTGAAAAGGTGTAGTGTATGAATTTTCAGAAAATTTTTCAATTTCTTTTTTCATTAATTTATTGAATCTATCTGCTAATATTTCATTTTTAAAATTAACTATTTCACATTTTGAAATGTGTGTATCATGAATAGATAAATTATCATAATCTAAATTAATTCTTTCAAATTTTTCTTTAAGTATTTCTTTTGTTGTAGGAAGAAATATTATTACTTTATTGTACTTTGATGATTCTTCAAATTCTTTTTTATTTACTACTTCTACTTTTAGAATTTTATCTTTTCCAACTCTTGGTTGTATTAATTCATTATCTAACATTTCTCTTGTATCAATCAAAAGACCATAAGAGCAAAATCTTTCTTTTATATTTGCATCCAAAAGATATTGTTTTGCAATTTTTACATAATCTACAAAAGGTATTATCTTATCATTTACTTTATAATCATCTATTTTCTTTGTTATTAATTTTCCAACTTCATATAAGCAACAACATGATTTTAATATTTTATAGTTATGTATATTTTTAATAAAATCCTTTATTTCATTTAGATTTTCTATTGTATACTTATTAATTTCTGCATAAGCATTTAGAATAATACACCCTTCTTTATTTAAGTTTAAAATTAAGTTATTAATTTCTTCTATTTGCTCTATGCTAATGTATTCTCCTTTATCATATTGTTCGTCTAATAAATTATTAATACATAATTCCATTGATGAAACATCTTGTAAATTTTCTCCTAGTTTTACTTTATGTATAATATAATCTGTTATATCATCTGTTAATTCAAAATAATGTATTTTATGAGTTATTCCAGCATTATATCTAATATAATTATCTTTATTTGCTACTATTACATTCAATTTAATCACCCCCCTTAAAATTCTCTCGCACAAGAATCGATTCTGTGGCTTTTTATTTTTTTATTAAACATATTACTCAAACTCTTCTTCTTCATCTTTTTCTTTACTTGAAATATCTTCAAGAATTCTCTTAGTTGCCCTAATACAATTTTGATTAAATTCTCTTTGCCAAGCTTGTTCTCTTTTTGACCAATGGAATCCATGTGATTTTAATATTTGCCTTATATCTTCACTTGGAATACTATCAAATAAAAACTGTATTCTGTTTATTTGTTTATTATGAATAATTCTTCCTCCATTAAAATCTATTTCTCCAAATTGAATTTTCTCTTGATTTTCTAATCGTTCAATTCTTTTTTTAGTTTCTCTTATAGTTGCACCAATATTAGTAAGCTCCCAAGTTGAATGTTCTCTGGCTTTTATTGATTTTCTTTCGTTTTCTAGTCTTTCTAACTTTTCCTTTAATTTTTCAATTGCTTGTGGATCATCGCTATAAATCACTTTACTATTTTCTGCTGACTTCGCTCTATCACTATAATATTTACTTCTATCATCCATTTCAATTGATTTTCTTATATCATTATGAGCTTTTTCAATTAAACGTCGATGCTTTTTTTCTGAATGATGTCCTACTAATATAGGTTGTCTAGGTGTCATTTCTAAAATTCTATTAGCATTAGAATTACTATACATAATAGATCTTTCTTTTGCTCTTTTAGAAAGTTCTTTATATCTTTCTATTCTTCTGTTTTTTCTTTCTTCGTAATCTGCTCTTCCTCCCATTTTTTATCACTCTCTTTTCCAACTATTACACAACAAAGTAGCGTTAAAGTAATAAAAGAACTTAACATTGCCACTCCTATTAAAGTCAAAATATACATATTTTTATGCTCACCTCTTCATAAAAAAGCCTTGTATAAAGTTTTGTCTTGTATCTTAACTCTCATTAAAACCTTATTACAAGTCTTTTTATATATTTTTATATTTGAACTAATTTCTCCCAATTAAAGCCTTCTCTTCCAAAATGTCCGTAATTTGTTGTTTTAGAATATATTGGCTCTTTTAATCTCAAATAATTAATAATTCCCTGAGGAGTCAAATCAAATCTTTCTTTTACTAATTTTATAATCAAACCTTCTGGAATTCTGTTTGTTCCAAAGCAATCTATATAAATTGAAATTGGATGCTTTAATCCAATTCCATATGCCATTTGGATTTCGCATCTTCTCGCTAATCCATTTGCTACAACATTTTTAGCAATATGCCTTAGCATGTATGATCCTGATCTATCTACTTTTGTTGCATCTTTTCCTGAAAAAGCTCCTCCTCCGTGTCTTGCAATTCCTCCATAAGTATCTACAATTATTTTTCTTCCTGTTAAACCTGTATCCGCCATTGCTCCACCGATTACAAATCTTCCCGTTGGATTAATAAAAAACTTTGTTTCTATATCTATCATTTCAGGATCTATAGTTTCTAAAATTACATTTTCCAGTATTTCTTTTTGTAATTGAATTAATTCAACATCTTTTGAATGTTGTACAGAAATTAGAATAGTATCTATTCTAATTGGAGCATCATTAACATATTCTATTGTTACTTGAACTTTTCCATCTGATTTTAAATATGGTAAAATTCCACTTTTTCTTACATCATCAATTTTTTTAGATAACTTATGAGCTAATATAATTGGATAAGGCATATATTCCTCTGTTTCATCAGATGCATAACCAAACATAATGCCTTGATCTCCTGCTCCCCCTGTATCTACTCCTAAAGCAATATCCTTACTTTGCTTTGTTATATTTATTCCCACTTCACATTTTCTATAATCCATAGTTGTATCAATATCATCATATCCTACTTCTTTTAAAGTATCTCTTACTATTTTCTCAATATCTATTTTATTATTTGAACTTACTTGACCTGCTACTGTAACTTTATTATTTGAAATTAAAGTTTCTATTGCAACTCTAGAATCTTTATCTCCCATTAAATATTCATCCAATAAACTATCTGAAATTAAATCAGCCACCTTATCAGGATGACCTTCTGTTACACTTTCACTAGTTAAAAAATAATGTTTATAATTTTTCAATCTTATTTCCTCCATTTCTCTGTTTCTTATTCGAACCAGAATCGATTCTGCTGCTTTTTATTTTTTTATTAAACATATTACTCAAACTCTTCTTCTTCATCTTTTTCATGATTTTTATATTCCATTAGTTTTTTGCTTAATTTATCTATTTTTTCTTTTAGTTTTATATTTTCTTCTATAAGAGTTAACTTATTAACCTGTTCTGTTCTTTCACTTTCATAGTTATCATTAATTAAACCTAATGCTCCCATACTAGTATAAGAATTTTCATTCACAATAATATGATCTAATAATTTAATATTAAATACTTTTAATAGTTGATTAGCAATATTAGTTATTTCTTTATCTTGGGAACTCGGCTTTAATGAATTTGATGGATGATTATGTACCAAGATTACTCTATCACTTGCTGTTACTAAAGCTGTTCTTACAATATACTTAACATCAATCTCTATATGTGAGCTTGTTCCAATACCTAGTATACTTACGTTTCTTACATTATTAACTCTATCCAAACCTACAAATATAAAATGTTCTTGTACTGCATCTTTAATTTCTTGTACTTCGTCTAAATTAAATATCTCCTCTGCTTTATTAATTTTTCTTGCTTCTACTTGTTTTTCTTTTTTCTGTATTTCTATTAATAAAATTATTTTTCCTCCCTTCAAAAAAAGAATAGCAAAATTGCTATTCTCATAATTCTTAACTTTTATTTTCAAAAATATAAAGTTTCAAAATTCTTTTTCCTCTTTTTTAATTAAGTTTTTGCTTCGTTCAAACTGATTTATAAATTTTTCTACCTTACTAACGCTTTCATTTGAAATTACTGAGCCTTTATTAAACCAATCTATTATAGATCTTCTGCTTATACCAATCCTTCTACTTAATTCACTATTACTAATATTATTCTTTATAAGATATTCCTTCAATTTTATATTGTATGAAAGGTCTTTACAACTTTTTGTATTCTTCAATTCATTTAGATTTATCATTAACTCACTATTGTTTATATTTAAAAAGCTAGCAACTTTTTTTATTTCATCTATATTAGTTAATTTACGAATTCTTTTTTCTATCTTATAATATTCCTTACCAGTCATTCCCAATACTTGTCCAACTTCTTCTTGCGTATATCCATTTATTTTTCTATAATATATAAATTGGTCAATGTAATCTTTAAAGTTAGAATTTAGATTATATGAAGAATAAGTTTTTAATTCTAATTTTAATGGTTCATTTAAAATACCTTTTTCTTTGATATCTGTGAACACATTAGTGAGATTTCCTGTATCAATATTTTCAATACCTCTCAGTAATCTCACACCATTTATGTTGCTGTTTTGCAGGTTCGTCTTCAGCATACTGTCGCAACTGCTTTCATTCCGGTTATCTCCTTCTCCGTCCGAGCTTCACATTGAATTATTCTTGCTAATAATTCTCTATCAGAATAAGCCATTTAAAACACCTCAAAATATTTTATTCATTATTTTAAAAAATGCTATCAATTCATTTTACCATTTATAAATAATCTTTTTAAATTCTTTGTTATTTTTTGTATTACTTACTTTCATATTTTTTATTCCTTTTCGAGTTCCAAGTTGAACATATATAAAATTTTTATCTTTTTTCCTTTACTAAAGACAACATTAATGATATACTTTAATTAATTTAATCGAAAGGAAAAAAGCCATGGTAATTAATGAGCATGAATTGATTACTAATAATCAAGAAACATCTGATGATAACTTAATATCTACTTCTTCTGAGCAAACAATTAAAGAAGAAAATACTACTATTACTGACCAATCTAATCAAACTGAGCGTTCTGAAGAAATAAAAATTACAGAACAACCTGAACAAGAAGAAATTAATGAACAAAATAAAGAGAATGAAAATGCCGAGCATTCTATAGAAACAAAAAATACAGACACTTCAGAAGAATCAATTGAAAATTCACCAGAACAAAAAGAAACAGCCGAAACTAATTGTTTAGCTTTGACTGTTCGTAAAAATTATAATGTTTCAATTATTAAAAATAGTATATTTACATCACTAAGATTTTCTCTTAAAGTTGCTATCTCTACTTTAGTATTAAATATTTTAAAATTATTCTTATAATATCTTGTTTTAAATAATAATAAATTAATTATTTATTAATTATTTGTATCAAAGCGAGATATTATTTTTTTAAGCATTCTTCCGACTCTATTATTATATGTAGATAAAGTATTTTTTCCTTTATTCTTACTTATTTTCATAAGTTGTTTATCAAACTTAACCATTATCTTTTCTTTATATTCTTCATAATAGTCTAATACTTCAGCTCTATTGTTTTCCACAAGCCCCAGTATTTTATCATAATTTAAAAATTTTTCTGAATAAAAATCTACTTCTTCAATTGTAGTAAGCATTGTAACCATTTTATCAAAGTATTTAGTCATTAGTACTTTTTGTGTATCTAAATAAATGCTTTTTATAGATGCTTCAATAGCTTCTACAGATTCTTTTTTAGATGTTCCCTCTTTTACCTCTAACAACTTATTTTTTAAATCTAAAATCTTATCAAAACTCTTTATAATAAGGTTTCCCTTTTCCTCAAAAGTATTATAAAATAAATCATCAAAATCATTTTTTATATTAATAGAAGCTAATACTATTTGGTCTTCTCCTAATAAGTATATTAACTGTTCCATTAAATTTGTAAGAACAGGATAACTATCTGGACTTACTGTTTTAAGTTCTAAACCAAAAATAGTTACATTTTGTTTTCCATTATTCATAAGATTAGCAGACATATATTGTACTAATGCCTCGTTTAAACCAAGCCCATTAACTGAAAAATCACCAAAATCACATAATCCTATTTGCTTTATTTTTCCGTTATTCTTTTTTAATACCTGTAAATAATGTATTAACTCATGGAATAATTGCTCATTAGGCTCAAATATGTTTACATTCTCATCTATATATATGCAATCATCCTCATAAACATAATTTACCTTAGACAAATTTTCATTAATTCTTGCATAATACATTTTACAGTTTAATAGCTTGGCTAATATCTCATTATATGAATCATCTAAAACATGAAAAGTACGTGTCATACAATTTGCCATATAATGAGCTAAATAATTAACATCTTTTTTATCTAATTCTTCTATTTTTTCTATTCCTATTCTTGATAGTTTCCTTTGTATATTCAAGGCTTCATCCTCCAAGATTTTATTTTCGTCTACATTATATTACAGTTACTCATTTAAAGCAAGTAAATATAATTAATATGTACTAATTTAGGTAAATTCGGAATGCAACTCCAAATTTACCTAAAAATAATGTTCAAATATAAATAGCTAAAAAAAGAAACTGGGTATAAGTCCAATTTCTTTTCTATACTACTATAATATTTGAAATAATGTCTGTGTTTGTAATTAAAATATTAACTCTATATTCATCATCTAATAATCCTGATTGATTTTCTTCATAATATTCTTTAACATCTGTTTTTAAGTTTTCCTTAATTTCTAATTTTTCTGCTAAATCATTTCCATCATAATTTTCAATAGATTGTATTTGTTTACTTGCTATGTCTACTTCTATTAAGACAACATTATTATCTTCTAATTTATAATATAAGAACACTTTTCCTTCTTCTAAATTTTTTAATTGATAATTTATTTTTACAATATATCCATTTCCTATTTTATCGTTTGTTATTGTTTTTACTTCTTTACATACTTCCTCAGGTTCAAGTAAATCTGAAGAAAGTTTATTATCTTCTTTTTTAATCTCCTCTATAATATTTTGTAAAACACCATTTTCTATTTTGTTAATACTAGATTCTGATGTGTTTGTATTAGCTAAATTTGATTCATTTGTATTATTGTCCCAAAAAAATACAATACAAATAATAATTACTAAAATAAGAAAAAATAAAAGAATTTTTGTTTTATTTACCTTATTTTTTTTATTTTTCTTATACCTTTTTGCCAAACCTATTCTCTCCTTTAATTTTATAATTTAAATGCTATTTAAAATAATTAATTTTAGTTTAGAAATAAATACAATTTAAAATTATTTTATTAAAAGGTAGAAAGAATATTTCTACCTTTTAATATTTAAATATTCAATTTTATCTAGATTATATATTATTCAATAGTATCTACAACTGTTACATTTGTTTCAGAGCTATTTGTAACTGTTAATTTAGTATCTTTATTATATCTGTTATGATATAAATTTCCTACCCAGAAGTTTCCTTCTTGCTTAGCAGTAGTTCCCCAAGTTAAACTATCTGTGTAAAGTCTTACATCATATGATTTACAATTTTCAACTGTTATATCAACAACACCTAATCCGAATAATGTTCCAGATGTAGCATTAGGTCCACCTATAAAGCTATCAGAAATACTACAATTTTTAAATGTAATACCTGAAGATGAGTATCCAACTAAACCGCCACATTGCCAACTATTTTCTAGATGTGAATTTTCTACTGTTACATTCTCAATCACTAATTTATCGTCATTTTTATTGCCATTTTCATCAAATCTAGGTATAGTATTATGTCCAATTACTGTTCCAACATAATGTTGTGCATAGTAATCGTTATATCCGTCCTTATTATAATCAGCATCATTAGCTGAAATATCTTCAGTTGTTGGATCTATTATAGTAGTATTATAGAATTTTATATTTTTAATTGTTAATGCTCCTGCATTTTCACTTATAAATCCATTTCCATATGGTGTTTCTATAGAGCCATTAGGTACATAAGCATCTCTAGATGATTTTAATCCTTTTATAGCAAATCCTTGTCCATCTATCGTTGCACCCTCTAGCATACTACCTTTTCCATTTAAGTTTCCAGCATATATTGGTGTCCATTCTTGTTCTGTAAAAGTAATATCGCTTGTTAACTTAATTGTTTTTCCAGCAAATGATGTGCCACTATTTATATCTTTAGCTAGTTGTAATAATGATTCTTCTGTACCAATGTATACAGTGTTATCTGGAGTAATGCTATCATAAATTACTTTTGTATAGTCAGTACGATTAATGTTCTCATTTGTTAATGCGTTTTCTTCACTTACTGTATTTCCTGCTGTATCTTCAAATCCGTATATTTTAAATTTAATTTCACCTTGTGGTAAATTCATTTCAGGTGTTAATTTAAAGTTGGCTATATAATAATGAACATCTTCTCTGTCATCATTACTATATTTGCATCCACTTTCTAATTCTACATAATTGCCATCTTTATTTAATATTGAAATTTTAGGTTCTACAGCAAGTTTTTCTTTGAACCATACAAGCACTCTTACATTATCTCCATCTTTTGCAACTGTTATGTCTTCATTCTCATTCATATTTGTAGTATTCAATATTCCTAATGTTTGATATTCTGGTGCTATTGTATCATATTTAACACCATTATATTTTGTATGGTTTATATTAGCTTCTGTTAATGCATTATCTACGCCTATGCTATTTCCTGCTAAATCTTCATATCCATATATTTTAAATTTTATATCACCTTGTGGTAATTCCATTTCACTTGTTAATTTCACATCAGCTATATATTCTAGATCTATGTCTGATTTTTTCATTGTAAATGTTCTTGTCTCTTCTGGTCCATTTCCTTCAATTACTAAAGTAGGTAATACGGCTAATTCTTCATCAAATTGAACCCCAAATCTAATGCTGTCTCCATTTGTAGCAACATTTAAGTCTCCACCATTGTTATAATGTGTGTCATTGTGAACACGTAACACTTTACATTCTGGTGCTCTATTGTCATAAGTTACTTGTCCATATTCTCTTCCGTCATCTAATTTAATTGATGTAACATAAGAATTATCAAATGTTGCTGTATTTCCTGCGAAATCTTCTACATCTGTAATCACAAATTCTATCATGTCTCCATTTTCTAATTGTAAATCATTTGCATTAATTTTCATTACTAAACGATATACATATTTATCATTAATTTTTTCGCTATATGGAAGTTCTACTGGCTCAGTCATACTTCTATCATCATTTCTAATCAATGATATTTTAGGATTATGAGCTAATTCCTCTGTAAAATTAGCTTCAACCATTATTTCCTCTCCATCTCTTACTAATGTATATGGTCTATTATCACCATCAGCTCTATGATTTAGAATGTATAATGGAAATCCTCTTTCACCTGTTCCAGGGACTTCTGTATCTAAATATAAATCATGATGATTTGATGGTTCTGTTTCATCTGGAATTTTATTTCCATACATATCTTCTAAACCAGTTACTCTTACTTTTATTTCACCATCAACTAATTCTGTATTTCCATTTACTTTATAAAGTACTTGATAAATATATTTGCCTTCTTTTGTTGGTCCTTCTTCTGTTACCAATTCAGAAACATCTAAATGTTTTCCTTCTTCGTCTATTAAATAG
>CALXNM010000020.1 GCA_944389745.1 uncultured Clostridia bacterium
TGCCACTTTAGCTCAGTTGGTAGAGCAACTGACTTGTAATCAGTAGGTCGTCCGTTCAAGTCGGACAAGTGGCTCCAAACCAAAAGAAGGACTGGAATTTCTAGTTCTTCTTTTTTTTATAAGAAAGGATTATGTCCAAATTGTCATTCTTTGACTGCGACATATAAAGGAGCGAATTTAAATAATGGTAGAAAATCAAGAAAAAAATATAGCAAATAAAATAGTAGTTGTAACTGGTGGATCTAGAGGAATAGGTGCCGAAATAGTAAAAAAATTAGCAAGGAGTGGCTACAAGGTAATATTAAACTATAATCATTCAGAGCAATGTGCTAAAAATGTGGAAAATGAATTAAAAAAAGATGGATTTATTGTAGATATTTTTAAAGCAGATGTATCACATAGAGAAGAAGCAGATAAATTAATAAATTTTGCATTAGAAAAATACGGGAAAATAGATGTTTTAATAAATAATGCTGGAATTTCTCAAACTAGATTATTTACAGATATAACAGATGAAGATTGGGAACACATGATTGACGTTAATTTAAATTCAGCTTTTTATTGCACAAGAGAAGCAGTAAAAAATATGATTCATAATAAGTCTGGTTTGATTATAAATATATCATCAATTTGGGGAGTTACAGGAAGTAGTTGCGAAGTACATTATTCTACAGCAAAAGCAGGATTAATTGGATTTACAAAAGCATTAGCTAAGGAACTTCGGACCTTCAAACATTAGGGTTAATGCTATTGCACCGGGAATAATAGATACAGATATGAATAAAGAATATTCCAAAGAAGATATAGAAGAAATAAAAGAAGAAATACCACTAGAAAGAATTGGTAGTACTGAAAATATAGCTAAATGTGTTAGCTGGATGATAGATGATAATTACACAACAGGACAAGTTATATCAATAAATGGCGGATGGAATATTTAATTTGTTTTTTAGTAAATAAAATAAAAAAGTAAATAACAAATAAGGCCTATATTAAATATAGACCTTTATTTTTATATATTAAAAGCTTTATTATTATTTAAATTTATGCATTTGTATCATTTTCATTATTAATTTTTCTCTTATAATTACCAGATATAATTTTTGGTAAATAAGTTATTATTTTATAAACTGCTAGACGAATCTTTTTGCTCCATAAATAAGTTCTTCTTAATTTACGAGGAGCTTCAATACTTGAATCTTCTTTAACAACTAATGACAATTCTTCCGGTTTTTCAATTTCAAAAGTATAATTTTTAGAATCGTTGTTATCCCATTCGTTATTTGAATTTCTAAAACATAAGTTTAAAGTTTCGGCTGAAGATAGTTCAATCTCTGCTTGGAAACCAAGCTCTGTTTTTTCCATTGGTTTTTCAGTAACATTATCCCAATTAGGGCCATATCCATAATGAACATAAACTTCTTCTGAACCTTCTTGAAATAATTTACCTGTATATGAAATTTTAACTGTTGTATTTTCTATTAACTTATCTGTATTAAAAAATATATCTTTTACTAACTCCATTTTATTCTCCTTTTATCTCTTGTTAACAAAATCTTTTATAATATATTAAATTATATTATTAAAAAACAAAATATTCAATAGTTTTCTATAAAAAAGTATAAAAATTTTTAAAAAATTTTTACTAAAAGATTAAACCAGTATTTGTTCCAATAACTTTACCTATAATTGTATAGTTATCATCTGGATTTAATACTAAATCAGAAAAATCCTTATTATCAGCACGTAAGACTAATGTATCTTTTCTTATAACATATCTTCTTATAATAACTTTATTATCATATTCAAAAATTCCTATATCTTTATTATCTAAGGGTGAATTAAACTCAACAAAAGCATAACAACCTTCTTCTAATCTTGGTTCCATTGATTTATCAGTTATTTTTACTGCTAATGATGCACTAGGTAAATCTAAAGGACAAGTCATAAAAGAATCTAATGAACTTACGGCTAAAACTTTGTCATAAGCAATATGCTCTTCCATTTTTAAATTTTTTTGCTCTTCTGTAAAAACTTTATCATATGTATACATCAAAGGTTGATAAGGTACTTCAAGAGCTCTACAAATAGATTTTAATGCTCTATGGCTTGGATTTCTTTCTTCTTTTTCTATATGTGAAATATGCCCAATATTAATATTTGTACGTCTAGAAAGTTCTGATTTTGCAACATTTTTGTCATTTCTTATTCTAGATATCATATAACCTATCATTTGTATCAACCTCTTTCTCAAAATTTATTTTATTATACATAAAAAGAGAAAAAAAGTCTAGAGAAAAATAAGTTTTTTTGTAAAATAAAGGGGAACTAAGAATTAGAAAATGAGTATTGGCGTTGTAATATTATTTTATCTATACGGATACAATATATAAAGGAGAAATAATATTATGCGTGGAAGGGCGAGAAGAAATTCTAGGGCAAATAGAAATAATAAAAAGAATGAATGGAAGAAAATTAAAGGAAAAATAAAAAACATTAAGCATGAACCATTATTAATTATTTGTTTTGTTTGTGTATTAGTACTTTTTTCATTAATTTTTGCTTTGATAAATATTAATAATGAGAAAATTTATAAAAATATTTCAATTATGGGAATTGATGTAAGCAATTTAACTCAAGAAGAAGCAAGAAAAAAATTAAATGATGTTATCAATGGAAAATTAAAAGAAGAGTTAATATTAAAGAAAGATGATTATGAAACAAGTATAAATGCTAATCAAATTGAAGCTACTTTTGATATTGATGTAGCTGTAAATAAAGCATATAACATAGGTAAAGATGGAAATATAGTAACAAATAATTATGGGATATTATCAACTATATTATTTGGAAGAAAAATAGATTGTGATTTGAATTACAGTGAAGAAGCTTTAAATAAGAAAATAACTGAAATTTCTGCAAAACTACCTTGGTCTAAGGTAGATAATAGTTATTATATAGAAGATGATGAATTAATAATTGTAAAGGGGACAGAAGGCATACAAATTCAAAATGAAGTTTTAAAAGACAGCATAATTAATGCAATAAAAAATGTAAATACTAAGAACGATATTATTACAATACCAACAGAAATTGCAAAACCAGGAGAGATAAATTTAAGCGAGATAAGAAATGAAATATATAAAGAAGTGCAAGATGCATATATTTCAGAAAATCCTACAACAGTACATGCAGATGTGACAGGAGTAGATTTGGGGATTTCAATGGAAGAAGCAAAACAAATATTATCAGAAGATAAAAAAGAATATGTAATACCATTAAAAATCACAAAACCTAAGAAAACTTTGTCAGACTTAGGCAAGGAAGCTTTTCCAAACAAGCTTGCAACATATTCTACAAGGTACAATCCTATAAATAAAAACAGAAGTAATAATGTGGAACTATCTGCAAAAAAAATTAACGGAATAATTTTAATGCCAGGAGAAACATTTTCATATAATAAAACAGTAGGAGAAAGAACTATAAGTGAAGGATATAAAGAAGCTGGAGCATATGCTGGAGGAAGAGTTGTGCAAGATGTAGGTGGTGGAATATGCCAAACATCTTCGACTTTATATAATGTGGCATTACTTGCAAATTTAGAAATTGTAGATAGAACAAACCATCAATTTTTAACATCTTATATTCCAGAAGGAAGAGATGCAACAGTAACATGGGGAGGTATTGATTTTAAATTTAAAAATACAAGAAAATATCCAATAAAAATAGAAGCAAGAGCAAAAAATGGGGTTTGCACAATGAGTGTATATGGAATAAAAGAAGAAAAAGAGTATGATGTAGAAATACAATCGATAGTTAAATCATATTTACCGTATACTACTAAATATGTAGACGATACATCTTTAGAAAAAGGTCAAGAAGTAATAGAGCAATTTGGTTATGAGGGATGTACATGTGAAACATATAGAATACTTAAGCTAAATAACAGAGTTATTTCCAAGACACTTTTATCAAAAGACACGTATGACCCGATGACAAAAATTATAAGAAAAGGAATAGACTAAAATATTAATTTTGAAACATAAATAAAAAAGAAGAACTTTAAAAAGTTCTTCTTTTTAGTATGGTGCGCCATAGAGGATTCGAACCTCCGACCATTTGATTAAGAGTCAACTGCTCTACCAACTGAGCTAATGGCGCATGAATAAACATTTAAATAGTAACATTAATATTATAATTCCTTAGACAGTTTTTGTCAATATTTTTTCAAATTTAGTTGTAATTATTTCTAAATTATGTTAATATATTGTTCTGAGGGGTGATAACTATGTTTAAAATGTATAGTACGGATTTAAATACAAACGTAACTACAGAAACCAAAGAATACATGAGGGGAAATTGGATAAACATGGTTTCACCGAGTGACGAAGAAATAAAAACAGTATGCGAAAATATAAATATACAAGAAGATTTTATTAGATATGCACTAGACCCTGAAGAGAAAGCCAGAATTGATATTGAAGATGATGACAATACAATATTATTCATTATTGATACACCAATTATGGGAGTTGAATCTGGTGCAAAAATATATAGCACAATTCCTATAGGGGTAATTTTTGTAAGAGATGATTATATAATAACAGTTTCTTTAAATAAAAATCCAATATTAGAGAAATTTACTAAAAGTAACATGAAAAATATAATTACTTATAAAAAGAGTAGAATGTTATTACAAATAATGTACTCTAATTCTGAAATGTTCATTAGTTTATTAAATAAAATAAATAAAGAAACTGAAATCGCAGAAAATGTTTTAAAAAACTCTATGAAAAATAAGGAACTTTTAAAATTATTAAGTTTGGAAAAGGGTCTTGTTTACTTTACAACATCATTAAAATCAAACGAGGTTGTAATGGAAAAAACAATGAGAGGAAACTTAATAAAATTATATGAAGAAGATGAAGATATTCTTGAAGATTCAATTATAGAGAATAAACAAGCTATAGAAATGGCAAAAATATATCGTGATATATTAGCAAGCACAATGGATGCATATGCTTCAATTATTTCAAACAACTTAAATGGAGTTATGAAATATTTAACATCAATTACAATTATATTAGCAATACCCACAATGATAGCAAGTTATTGGGGAATGAATGTGGCGGTTCCATTACAAAACAATCCCTTTGGTTTTGTTTTAATAGTGCTTTTTTCTTTATTAATTGGAGTAATTGCAAGTATTTGGTTAAAGAAAAAAGGAATGTTGGATTAAAACTAATTGACTAAAATAATAAAAGAATTGAGATTCATAAAAATTAATACATATAAATATTAAAAAAATAAATATAAGAAATAGGAGGAAATCAGATGTTAACAGCAACTGGAGTTACAATTAGATTCGGAAAAAGAACCTTATTCGAAGATGTAAATATTAAGTTTAACAAAGGATGTTGCTATGGAATTATAGGAGCAAATGGTGCGGGAAAATCTACTTTCTTGAAAGTTTTATCTGGAGAGATAGAGCCTAGTAAGGGAGAAGTATCAAAAGAAAAACAAGAAAGAATATCAGTATTAAAACAAGACCACTTTGCATATGAAGAATATACTGTTATGGATACTGTTATTATGGGAAATCAAGAATTATACGATATTATGAAAGAAAAAGAAGCAATATATGCTAAGCCAGATTTTTCTGAAGAAGATGGCATGAAAGCTGCAAAACTAGAGGAAAGATTTGCCGAATTAGATGGATGGAATGCTGAAGCTGATAGCGCAGTTTTATTAAATGATTTAGGGATTGATGCAGATAAACACTATAAACTAATGAAAGAAATAGAGCCAAAAGATAAAGTAAAAGTTTTATTAGCTCAAGCTTTATTTGGAAATCCAGATATATTACTTCTTGATGAGCCTACAAACGACTTGGATTTAAAGAGTATAAGATGGCTAGAAGAATTTTTAATTAATTTTGAGAATACTGTTATAGTTGTATCACATGATAGATATTTCTTAAATAAAGTATGTACACACATAGCAGATGTGGACTTTGGAAAAATAAAAGTATATCCAGGAAATTATGATTTCTGGTACGAATCTAGTCAGCTTGCTCTAAAACAAATGAAAGAAGCTAATAAAAAGAAAGAAGAAAAAATAAAAGAACTTCAAGAATTTATTGCAAGATTTAGTGCTAATGCTTCAAAATCAAAACAAGCGACTTCTAGAAAGAAATCATTAGAAAAAATACAATTAGATGAAATTAAACCTTCAAATAGAAGATATCCATATATTGACTTTAAGCCAGACAGAGAGCCAGGAAAAGATATATTAGAAGTAAGAAACATATCAAAAACAATTAATGGTGAGAAGATATTAGATAAAGTTTCATTTGTGGTAAAACCAAATGATAAAATAGCATTTTTAGCAGATAATGAAAATGCAAAAACAGTACTATTTCAAATATTAGCTGGAGAGATGGAACCAGATTCAGGAACAATTAAATATGGAACAACAATAACAACAAACTACTTCCCTAAGGATAATAATTATTTATTTGAATCTGATTTATCAATAACTGATTGGTTAAGAGGGTATTCAAAAGATCCAGATGAAACCTATGTAAGAAGCTTTTTAGGAAGAATGTTATTTTCAGGAGAAGAGGCTTTAAAGAAAGTAAGTGTACTATCTGGAGGAGAAAAAGTAAGATGTGTACTTTCAAAAATGATGCTTTCAGGAGCAAACTTACTAATATTTGATGAGCCAACAAATCATTTAGATATGGAAAGTATAACAGCCTTAAACGAAGGGTTAATGAAGTATAAAGGAATATTATTGTTTACATCACATGACCATCAACTAACTCAAACAGTTGCAAATAGAATAATTGATTTAAAGAAAGATAAATTAGTTGATAGAGAAGTAACATATGATGAATATTTAGGAATTGAATAAAATAAAAATATTAAAATAAAAAAACTATTTACTTTTATGAAGTGAACCTTCCTTATTAAACTTTTTTGTTTAATAATTTGGCTTCCACGCAAAGTAAATAGTTTTTTATTTTAAATTATGCTTTTTCATCTACAGTATTTTTTATGTTAAAAATAATTTTTCCAATATCATCATATAAATATTTAGAATATTCTATATCAATTGTGCTTGCATCTTCTGGCACTTCAAAGTACACTGATTCAGTACATTTTTCGCCAGGTTTTAAAGTTTCATAAAAATTATAATCTTGAATATAATAGAAAAAATCACAAGAAAATTTATCAGCAAAACAATCAAAATCATAATAATTAATATTTACGTTTGATTTTCCTACGTTTTCAAATTCAAAATCGGCTTTCAATATTGAATTACCTTTATCAATGTATGCATAGTCTTCATAATCTTTATAATTTAAGTTTACGTCTTTAAATGTGATTTTTATATCACCTAATGTTGCAGACTCACCTAGTTTACAAGTTATATCAGTTGAAACAATCTCACCAGAAGAATTATCAGCATAAAGACCATTGTATCCATTAGAAAATATATATGTAGCAATAGTAAAAAAAGCACATATAGCTAAAGCTACAGCAGAAAGAACTATACCTGCAATAGACAATCCCCTAGACACATTTTTCTTGATTTTTATAACTGTATCAATTATTCCTAAAACTAATCCTAATATAGATGGTAAAATAAGAAATACACTTAAAAAAGGTGATAATATTAAACATGATAACCCAATTACAAAAGAAGCAATTCCCATATAACTTCCTCCTTTATTTCATTTACAAATTTATATTGTCATTATATAATAATTAAGAATTAAATACAACAAAGAAAATTAATATTTTATAAACAAGATACAACTATTATAAATTGTGATATAATAGACTCTAGAATTATTGAAAAAATAGGTTATTTAATAAATTTTTGTTAGAGCAAATTAGCTCGAATGGAGGTTAAAATGAACAAAATTATAAATACTATAGCAGAAGAATTAAAAATTAAAACTACTCAAGTAGAAGCTACTATAAAATTAATAGATGAAGGAAATACAATACCTTTTATAGCACGTTACAGAAAAGAGGTAACAGGAGGACTATCAGACGAGGTTTTAAGAGAATTTGGTGAAAGACTTAACTATTTAAGAAATTTAGAAAAGAGAAAAGAGGAAGTAACAAAATCAATAGAAGAACAAGGAAAATTAACGGAGGAAATAGTTAAATCCTTGAATGATGCTAAAACACTTGCAGAAGTGGAAGATATATATAGACCATACAAGCCCAAAAAGAAAACAAGAGCAACAGTTGCTAAAGCAAAAGGTTTAGAACCATTAGCTGAAATAATATTTAACCAAGAAGATAAAAGACTAATAGAAGAGATAGCAGAAGAATTTGTTACAAAAGACATTGAGAATACGGAAAAAGATAAAGTTGTTTCAAATGTGGATGAAGCAATAGCTGGAGCATTAGATATTATTGCAGAAAATATATCTGATAATCCTAAATATAGAAAGAAAATAAAAAGTATTTGCTATAGAGAAGGAGTTATAGAGGTAATAGCAACAAAACCAGAAGAAAAATCAAGTTATGAGATGTATTACGATTTTAATGAAAGCATAAATAGATTACCAAGTCATAGAATTTTGGCAATAAATAGGGGAGAAAAAGAGGACTTCTTAAAAGTAAAAATAGATAAAAACGAAGACAAAATACTAGATTATATAGAAAAAGATATAATAAAAGGACATACACAATATGAAGAATATTTAATAAATACTATACAAGATAGCTGGAAAAGATTAATAGAGCCATCTATTGATAGAGAAATACGTTCAGATTTAACTGCAAAGGCAGAAGAAAAAGCAATAAAAGTATTTGGAAAAAATGCAAAACAATTACTTTTAGGTGCTCCAATTAAAAACTTAACAGTTATAGGATTTGACCCTGCATATAGAACAGGATGCAAAATAGCAGTAATAGATGAAACAGGCAAAGTTCTAGAGACAACAACTATATATCCGACAGAACCACAAAATGATATAGAAAATTCTACAAAAAAGCTTTTGGAATTAATAAAAAAATATGATGTAAATATGTTTGCAATAGGAAATGGAACAGCATCAAGAGAATCTGAAATATTTGTAGCAGATGTTATAAAAAAAGCGAAAGAAGAACTTGGAAAAGATGTACATTATGCAATAGTATCAGAAGCTGGAGCATCTGTTTATTCTGCTTCAAAACTTGCAACAGAAGAATATCCAGATATAAATGTTTCTTTAAGAGGAGCTATATCAATTGCTAGGAGATTGCAAGATCCACTTGCAGAACTTGTAAAAATAGATCCAAAATCAATAGGTGTAGGACAATACCAACATGATGTGGATCAAAAAATGCTTTCAGAAAGTTTAACTGGTGTTGTAGAAGATGCAGTAAATAAAGTAGGAGTAGATGTTAATACAGCAACACCATCATTATTACAATATATTTCAGGAATAAATAAAACAATTGCAAACAACATTGTAAAATATAGAGATGAACATGGAAAATTAAAGGAAAGAAAAGAATTATTAAAAGTACCAAAACTAGGTAAAGCTACATTTGAACAATGTGCAGGATTTATACGTATTCCGGATGGAAAGAATCCAATAGAGACTACAGCAGTACATCCAGAAAGTTATGAAATAGCTGAAGAATTATTAAATAATATTGGGTATAAAAAAGAAGATTTAATAGATAAAGAAAAAATCAAAGAAATAAAAGAAAAATTGTCTAAAGTAAATATACCAAATACAGCTAAAGAGTTAAATGTTGGTGAAATGACATTAAAGGATATTATTGATGAACTTTCTAAACCAGGTAGAGATCCTAGAGAAGAAATGCCAAAACCTATTCTTAGGGCAGATGTATTAAAATTTGAGGATTTAAGAGAAGGACAAATACTAACAGGAACAGTAAGAAATGTTACGGATTTCGGGGCTTTCGTAGATGTTGGTGTAAAACATGACGGCCTAGTACATATATCAGAAATGAGTGATAGTTATGTAAAAAATCCATCAGATATAGTATCTGTTGGAGATATAGTAAAGGTAAAAGTTATAGGGATAGATAATGATAGACAAAAAGTTAAATTAAGCATGAAAATATAGAAATACAAGAAAAGTAAAAATACAAAGATTAAAACAATCTCCAGAAACATTATGTGGTTTCTGGAGATAAATTTTTGTAAAAATAGTAAAAAGCAATATATATGTAAGGAATTAGAAAAATTAAACCCAATCCAAAACTGAATATAGATATAAAAAACCAACCAATAAAAGAAATAAAGAATCCTATAATTCTAAAAATATTTCCTTTCATTAATTCAGCACTTTTCTTTACAATAAAAGAACCATTTTCCTCAGGATAATCCCTCATCAAGAAATAACATAATGAATAAGATAAAAACTTATAAACTATATATATTGCTGTAATAATATATCCTAAAAAACCAACATATATTAGAGGTGAAATCTCTATATTTAAAGTCAAAGTATGATTTTTTAAAGCCTCTAAAATTGGTAATGTATTATAAGTAACTAATAATGCAAAACCAAAAAGAATTAGTATTGGTATAAATAATCGTACAAATAAATTACCAATGATACGCCAAGCTTTACCTGTTTTTTTAAAACCTAATACTAAAAAATCAATAACTGAAACATCCTCATTATTGATAATTTTTAATAATGACAAAATATAGCCATAAGTAATAGGTGTTGAAAAAATAAACATAAAAATAAAGCCAGCTATAGGAATAAAATTAATGCCTATAGAAAAAACTAAATATAATAAAGTTATTAATGCAAGCTTTGACCAATGACCTTTAATATTATTTAATGCAATGTGTTTAATTTCAGAAAAACTCATTATATCCTCCTGTAAAATAAAATCTAAAAGCTAAAACCAATAATAATAGAAGAGGTTTTAGCTTTCTAATTTAAATTTTAATTATTTACATATTTTTTTTGAATTTCCTCAATTTTAGGATATTGGTTATTTAAAATATCTAAAAATACTTTGCCAATCTCTGGATCAAATTGTGTACCTAGATTTTTTTCTATCTCTTCTTTAACAACATCTAAAGGTAAAGAATTTCTATAAGTTCTTTTAGAAGTCATTGCGTCAAAAGCATCTGCAACTGCAGTGATTCTAGCAAGATATGGTATGTCTTCACCTTTTAGTCTAGAAGGATAACCTCTTCCGTCGTATCTTTCATGATGATGCTTTACTATTGGAATTATATCTTTAAAGACTTCTGCATTACACAAAATATGAGCACCAATTGATGGGTGATTCTTAATTTCAGAATATTCATCATCTGTAAGTTTAGATTCTTTAAGTAAAATGGCATCAGGTATTCCTATTTTTCCAATATCATGGAATAAGCCACCAACTCTTAATGTTTTTATATCATCATCAGATAGACTTAAGGCTTCTCCTATTAAAACAGAATATTCAGAAACTCTATCAGAATGACCTCTAGTGTATGGATCTTTAGCTTCAACTGTATATCTCAAAGTTTCAATACTGTCTAAATAAGCTTTTTCTAATTTATCATATGTATTTGCTAGTTCAATATTAATTCTCTTTATTTCATTCATTTGTGCAATTGATTTGATACCAGATTCAATTAAAAGTAATAGTTGATCAAATTTGTCACTCTTTTCGCAATAACCTTGAATATCTAACTTTCTAATAGTTTCAAGAGGTGGAGCTAAATCTTTATGACCAGTTAGTAACAAAATATATAATTCTTTATTGAATTTACGTATTTCTTCTACAACTTTATCTCCATGAATAGGTTCCATTATGAAATCTAGTATCATTAAATCAAAATGTTCTTGTTTTACTCTTTCAATAGCTTCAATTGGATCTGTTACGCCCGTAAAAGAATAGCCTGATCTTTTTAAAAATATTGATAATGAATCTACTATTCCTTCTTCATCGTCAACAGCAATTATTTTGTATCCATTTGGTTGTGATACATGCTCATTTTTTCTCATCAATGTTCACCTCTTCTTTTTAGCCTAATTATATTAATACTTCAATAAAAAATCAAGATAATTTGCTTAAAAAATCGGAAAATAGTTAATGTTAACCAAAAGGGTAGAAAAATGTTAATAAATAAAAAATTTACCTATGAATTTTAATTCATAGGTATTGTTATATAAAATGTTGTTCCTTCTGAAGATGTATTAAAAGTAATATTTCCATTAAAATGAGCTCTTATAGTAGAATATGACATGAATAATCCTAGTCCAGTACCATTTTTACCCTTTGTTGTAATCATTTCTTTGAACAACTTATCTTGCACTTCTTTAGGTAATCCAGGGCCATAATCTTTAACAGCAATAACAATATTTTTCTCTTTTTTATCAATTATTAAATCAATAGTTTTATTAGGTTCACCGCCATATGATTGAATACTATTAGAAAGCATATTATTAATAACCTGTACTAAACTTGTAATATCTCCTTGCAAAGTAGTGTGTTTATTTATATTAATTTTAACATTTAGGTGTACTAATGCATTTTTTAATTCATGCTTCATAAGTATATCAACACGTTTAACAAGTTCATCTAAATCAAAAGTAATGTTATCATTTTCAGAAAGAGTAACAGCTTGACCTTTTACGGCAGTAATTACATCAGACATATATTCTGTATATGATTTAATTTTATCAACCCAATCAGTCATATCTTTAGCAATGTCATGATGGTCAGCATTTGTTACTTCTGGATCACCAATTGAAGTATCATACTCTTTAATTAAGTCTGTTAGACCTTCTGCAGCACCAGAAATTGACATTATTGGTGTTTTTAAGTTGTGGGCTATACCACCAATTAATTGTCCAAGAGAAGCTAAACGTTCTCTCTGCATAAGTAGATTTTGGTTATTTTGTATTTGCTCTAAGTCATGTATATGTTGAGTAACATCTTTAAATAGTATTAACGTTCCTAATAAATAATTATCTGAAAAAATACTAGTGATTTCTACAACAAAGTATTTGTCTATATTTAATAACTTTAACTGTAATGAGTATGTTTTTGGATTTTTTCTAGATTTTATAATTAAATCTTTTATAACAGTTAAATCTTTTTGGGAAATGTTTTGTTGAGCTTCTTTATTAAAGAAATTAGTATTTCTCAATTTTTCTTCATGAAAGTTAGATAAAGTTATAAATGTTTTATTAAAATCTATTATATAAAAATCCTCATCTACTACTATATATCCATCAGAGATTCTATCTACTATTGCTTGAAGAGCTATAGGTGTAAGGGATAAAAATTTAAATTTTAATATAGCTAATGCAAAGAATAGGACAGAAACTGTAAAAGATATAGGTGTTAAATATATAGTCATTGGAACCCCTAAAAGTCCAACAAAATTAATGCATATTGGTATTAATGAGCCTAGTAAAATTAATAATGATTGCTTAGAAAAGAATCCAGCATTTTTTATTGTATATCTTATTAAATATACCAAGGCAATAAATAATAACAAATATGAATAAACTGAATGTATGTAAAAATAAAATCCAAATGTAGTTCCAGCAGTATAGACACTATATTTAACATAAAACCAACGATGTAAATCGTTTGTCCATATTACCAATAAAGAAATTATTGGTAATATAAATAATAATAAATATTTTTTCTTAAATTTAAATCTTGTTTTTGAAAAAGCAATACTAAAAAGTAAAAAAGCAACAGGTAAGAAACAAGTACCTATATAAACAAAATAATCAAAATAAACAGGTTCAATGTTCCATTTTTTGGCAAAAAGAAGAGATGCAAGTTGTCCTAAGCAACAAACAATTAAGCATATAATAACAAAAGAAAAAGTGATATTAACTGATTTCTTTTGTCTAGAACTTAAAGTTATAGCCAAAATGATGCTAAGTAAAATACTACAAATTGATAATGCTACTGTATATAAAGTTGAAGATGTCATAATAAACTCCTTTCATACAAAATTTACTAAAAAAGAAGATATTCTTCTTTTTTAGTAAATGATATTTAATTATTGTATATAATTAATATTTTTCAAATAATTAAAATATTTAAAAATATAATCTTTATCTATTTTTGGCCAGTTAAAGCCGATTTTGTTTAAAAACGCATTTGTGAAATCATTATTTAATTCAATATTTGATTCATATACTAATTGTTTATTGGAATCAAAATCATTAATAATTCCAGATAAAATAGACTTATCATTTTGCAATGATGAATTTACTATTTCTATAAATTTTTCATTACTTACTATGTTAATATTAATACCATAATCTTTTAAATAAGAAAGCATATTATTCATAATAACATGATTATTATTATATAAATGAAAAATAGTATAAGGAAAATCATGTTCCATAATTTTTACTATAGCTTCTGCACATATATCTACTGGTGTGAATTCCAAATATCCACTACATAAATAGTCTGGTATATTTTGTAGTTTCATAAATGAAATTAATCTGTTTACAAAAGCATTTTCGGATACGTTAATTTGAAATTTTCCATCTGAATATCTACTAGTAATATTTCCAAGCCTTATTATAGTTGCTTTTAAATTATTATTAATATTTTCTAATATTAATCTTTCTGCTATGAACTTAGTATATATGTATATATTTGACAAATCTTGTTTAACATATAAATTATTTTCTTTAAAAACAGTTTTATGCTCTAAATCTGTAGTAGTAAAACTATCTTCTGCAAAAACATTTCCAGATACACTAAGTGTAGAAATATGATATAATTTTATATTAAAACTTGTACAAAAATCAATAATATTTTGTACACCTTCTATATTAGTTTTGTCAAATAAATTTTGACTACCATAATGTTTTACAACAGCTGCTGAATTTATTACATAAGAGATGGTTTTTCCTAATTTATTATACTGCTCTTGAGATAAATTAAAATTATAAGCAGCGATGTTTCCTTCTACAACTTTTATTCTTTTGTCAATTTCGTTATCATATTTATCTCCAAAGTAGAAATGTAAAGTTTGAATAAGTCTATTTAAAATATCCATATTATTTTTCTTTCTGATTAAACAATAGATTGTAGAATTGGTATCAGATAATAATTTATCTAATATATGTATTCCAACAAAGCCTGTAACACCAGTAAGTAGTATGTTTCCAAATTTTGCATCATGTATATCTGCTTTGGAAATAGGAAGTTTATTTTTGCTTATAACTTTATTAATCGTTGAATAATCATATTTATCTAATGTTTGTTTTTCAACAGTTTTACTATTTGCCTTTGCTGATAATTCTTTAATAGTTGGATGAGTAAAGATATCAGAATAAGTTATGTTATATCCAAGCTTAAATATCTCTATTTGTAGTTCTATAGCGATTAATGAATCCCCTCCAAGTTCGAAAAAATTATCAGTAATTCCTACTTTATCTATTCCTAAATATTGTTTCCATAAATTAACCAAATGTTTTTCTAGCTCATTTCTAGGTGGTTCATATTTAGAACCAAATGTAATAGGATAATTTTTCAAGTATTTAAAATCAATTTTTCCATTAGGAGTTAATTTGAATTGCTCTAATTGAATCATGATATTAGGAATATTATAAAAAGGTAGTTTTAAACTTAAAAACATTCGTAAATCGTTTATTACAATTTTCTTATTAGCTGTAAAAAATGCAACAAGATATTTATTATTATTATGTTCTTTCACAATAATTTGGCATTTGGTTATTGTAGGGAATTGTAATATTGCATTTACTATTTCATTTATTTCTATTCTATGTCCCTTTATTTTTAGTTGGTCATCATTTCTTCCACTAAACATCAAATTTCCATCTGGAAGCCATTTAACAACATCTCCTGTATTATACATTATTTTTGATTCATCAAAAATACAAGGTAAATAACTTTTTTTAGTTAATTCAGGGCTATTTAAGTAACCTTTACTAACATTGTCTCCAGAGATATATAGATTTCCATACACTCCAACAGGTACTGGCTGCTTATCTGCATCTAAAACATATGCACATAAATTATTTAAAGGTTTTCCTATAGGAATAGTAGAATAATTATTTTTATCTTTTTCTACTTCAAAAGCAGTACAACATATAGTAGTTTCAGTAGGGCCGTATCCATTAATAATTTGCATATTTGGATTTAGTTTAAAATATTTTTGCATTACCTCCGTTTTGATTGGTTCTACACCTATTAATATTTTAGATAATTTTGGTTTTTCATCTTGTATAATAGAATATACTTCTTGAAGTATATTTGGTGGAATATATGCCATTGTTATACTGTTTTCTACCATTGTTTTGCAATAATCTATAATATCATCTATGTTTTCATGTGGATATAAATACAAAGTAGCTCCATTTAACAAGGTGAAGAAAAATTCCCATATACTTACATCAAATGAAATATTAGTAGATGATAAACATATATCAGTATAATTTACTTTGTTTTTATATAATTTATTAAATGAATGAACAAAGTTATTTAAGTTCTTATTAGATACTTGTACACCTTTAGGGTTTCCTGTAGATCCAGATGTATAAATTGTATAAATAACATCATCTGGTTGTGTTTGTATAATATTGAACAATTCATTTTTATTATTTGTTTTTATACTATCAATATCTATAATATTAACATTTTCAAAAGATTCTTTGCTTATTAATTTACTAGTAATAAGCAAACGAGCCTTACTAGAATTAATAATATATTCTATTCTCTCTTTAGGTAATAAAGTAGAGATAGGTAAATAAATGCTACCGCATTTTAATATTGCTAAAATTGATACTATAAGATTTATAGATCTATCTAGTAAAGTTGGAACAATATCACCTTTTTTAATACCTAAATCTAGTAAGTATTTAGCTAATTTATCCGATTCCTTATTTAATTCTCTATATGTTAATTTTTTATCTTTATATATTAAAGCAATATTATCTGGATATTTTTTTGCTTTTTCAATGAATAATTCTATTATTGATTTTTGAGAAGGATATTTTAGTGCATTATTATTAAAATCAACAAGAATAGTATTCTTTTCATTATCTGTTAGCATTGATATTTCGGATATTAATATTTTAGGATTAGACATAACAATATCTAAAATATTAATATAATGGCTTAATAAATTTTCCATAAACTCCATGCTAAATAGTTTTGTACAATATTCTAAAGTAATGTTTAAATCATTACCATGTGGAATAAGTTCAATGGAAAAATCAAATTTAGAAGTATGATTATCATAAGCAATATGATTTGATTTTAATCCATTTAAATTAATATCTATATCTTCATCATTTTGATATGTAAGCATTGTATCAAAAAGTGGATTTCTACTAACATCTCTTGGTATATTTAAAGCCTTAACTAATTCATCAAAAGGATATGTTTGATGGTCAAAAGCATTAAAGCAATTTAGAGATACAGTTCTTAAAAAGTCTTCAAAAGAAGATTTAGAATCTATATTAGCTCTTAAGGCTAAAGTGTTTACAAACATTCCAATAATATTATATAAAGATTGATTATTTCTTCCTATTATAGGACTGCCCACAATGATATCTTTTTGATTTGTGTATTTATATAATAGAACATAGTAAATAGCTAATAACAAAATAAAAGGAGTTACATTATGGCTTTTACAAAATTCATCTATTTTATTATTAATAGAAATAGTTCTATTTATTTTATTTCCTTCAAAAGATTGAATACCAGGTCTTGAAAAAGTAGTAGGCATATTTAAAGTAGGAAGTTCTCCTTTAAATTGATTAACCCAATATTTTTTATCTAAATTATATTTTTCTGATTTTATATTATTATTTTCCCAAACAGCATAATCAAGATAATCTAAATTTGATACATTTTTATTATCTATATTATCAGATTCTGTATTATATAATTCACAAAAATCCTTAATAAAAATATTCACAGAATGTCCGTCACAAATAATGTGATGCATATCTACAAATAATGCTGAAGAGTTGTCATCAAAAACATATAATTTTCCTCTAAATAAAGGTGGGGCAGATAAATCAAAAGGTTTAACAAATTCTGCAAATATTTTTTCAAAATCTTTCTTTCCATTTTTTATAACATCTAAATGAAAATCAATTTTATCCACAATTTTTTGGACAACATTTGAATTATCCACAGTAAAATATGTTTTAAAAGAACAATGCTTATTTAGGACTGTATTTATAACCTTTTCTAGCTTTTCTATATCTGGACATTTATCAAAAATAATTGCTCCAGGTGTATTGTAGCTTGTATTATTAAGGTCCATGTTAACTGTAACATATATTCTTTTTTGAGCAGAACTAAGAGGATAAGAATCTCTAACAGAAACTTTATCAATTATTTCTTCTCCAGAAACTGTAGATGTTTTTGAGTCAACAAGTTTTCCTAAATCTTTTATAGTAGGATGACTAAATATGTCTTTTATATTGATTTTAGTTTTGAAATTTGTATAAATTTCAGAAACTAACTTAATAGAACATAAAGAATCTCCTCCTAAATCAAAGAAACTTGAATTTATACTAATTTTATCTAAGTTTAATAAGTCTTTCCATATCTTTTCTAATACTTTTTCAGTATCAGTAGAAGGTGCAACATATTCTGTTTCTTTAATATCTATATCTGGTAATTCTTTTAAATTTACTTTTCCGTTTAAAGTTATAGGCAATGCTTCTAAAAACACAATATGAGAAGGCACCATATAATATGGCAACTCTTTCTTTAAAACTTCAAGTATTGTATCCTTTGTAACATCTAAAGATGTTACAACATATGAACAAATACAATCTATATTATTTACTTGTTTTATAATAGAAACAGCATTTGTTATATTAGGAATCTTTAAAATTTTATTTGTTATTTCTTCTAGTTCTATTCTAAGTCCATGTAATTTTATTTGAAAATCCCTTCTACCTAAATATATTAAATTTTCAGAATTTTCATATCTACCCATGTCTCCACTTTTATACATTATTCCATTAGAGTATAAATCTTTAATAAAGCTTTTTTTAGTTAAAGTTTCATTATTAATATATCCTTTTCCGACACAAGCACCAGATATATACATTTCTCCGTTATATCCAATAGGAAGTAAGTTTAAGTCATCATTTAATATATATACTCTAGAATTTAGGAATGGTTTGCCTATAGTAATATTATCACCACTAGTTATTTCTTTATCTGAAGTACATGCAGTACATTCAGAAGGACCATAACCGTTAAATATTTTAGCATTAGTACAAGATGAAAGTCTTGCATACAAAGATGGTTTAAAAACTTCTCCTCCTAATTGAATTATTTTAACATTTTTCAAGCAATTACTTGTTTGTTTGTCTGATAACAATAATTCTATTTTAGAAGGTGTGCTTAATATAAAATCTATATTATATTTTTCAATAAGTTTACTTGTAAAAACAGGAACTTTTTGTTCATCTTCGTTTGCTAAAATTACAGTTTTACCAGACAAAATAGAGACAAAGTTCTCAACAATAAACATATCAAAAGCTACGGTACTAGTACTTAAAAAGTTTTGACATGTATCTGTATATAGAAAATGTTTATAACTATATACCATATTTATAACTCCGGCTTCTTTTTAAAGCAACCCCCTTTGGCAATCCAGTTGAGCCAGATGTATAAATTACACAAAAAAGAGAATCATTATCTACATTAATACATATATTTTTTTCTGTAACATCATAGTTTATCTTATCTATTAATAACTTATTATCAAAATCGATATCCATATTTGAAGAAGTGATTAATAAATTTGATTTTGCATTAGAAAGCATATATTGTATTCTATCTTGTGGAAGAGATGAGTCAATTAGTAAATATGCTGCGCCTGTTTTTAGTACTCCCCAAATTGAACTTATAGTGTCAAAAGAACGATTAAGCATAATTCCAACAACATCATTCTTTTTTATTCCTTGGTTTAACAATTCTTTAGCTAAGATATTAGCTCTATTATTTAACTCATTATATGTTAATTTTTTATCTTCAAAAATTATTGCTGTATCAGATGAGTGCTCTGATACTTGTTTTTCAAAAAGTTCAGTAATAGATGTTTTCTCATCATATTTAAAAGGTGTATAGTTAAAATCATTTAAAAAATATTTTTGCTCAGCTTTGGTTATAGCTGAAATATCTTTAATTTCTATACTTGGATTTTTTAAAACAGTATCAATTATCTCTAGTATTCTAGCATGTAAAGCAGATATTTCATCCTCAGTAAATTGAGATATTTGATAATCATAATAAATTTTTAATATTCCTGTATTATCCATATCATAAAAATGTACTTCTAATGCGTTTGAAACATGGCCAGTAAATTCCCATGTAGAAACATAGTCTATGTCTGAATCCTTTTTATCATCTCTAGCATTTTGATAAGAAAGTACAAGGTCATATAGGTTTTCATTTAAATTATATTTTTCTTTTATACTTTTTAATAAAACGTCATAAGGATATTTTTGATGTCTAAATATACTAAGTTGTGTTAAAGAAATTTTATTTAAATAATCACAAAAATGTTCATTTGGTGAAAAATCAGATTTAAAAGGAACTGTACTAATAAACATTCCAGCTGTATGCTTTTCTTTAAAGCCATTTCTGTTTAATACAGGTGTTCCTACTATAGGTGAACGATTGTTATTGATTTTGGCAATATAAATAGAATATATAGCCATAAAAAATGTATAAATTGAACAATTATATTTTTTACAAAATTCAATAATTGCATTATAAAGTTCAGAATTTAAGGTAAAAGGCATTCTTTTACCTTCAGTATTAAGGTTAACATTAGATTTATTTGAAATATGAGAGATTACTGGTTCTACATCAAACATATTCTCCCAAAAGTCTTTATCTTTAGCAAATCTATTGCTGGCAATATAATCTTTTTCAGATTTAATATAATCAATATATGAAGGATTAGAGGCATAATTAATATCTCTTTTATTAATTATGTCAGAATAGTAATTAGCAACTTCGCTAATAAATAATCCCATGGTCCAAGCGTCGCTAATTAAATGATGAAATTTAGCATAAAATCCACCATGTCCATTAGGAAGTTTAAATAAAACACAATCAAAAAGTTCTGTGTCTATTAATGTAAAAGGAATTTTCACAAAATTATTAATGCTTTTTTCCAATTCTTCTTTAGAATTAAGTTCAATAATAGGAATATGTTTTATAACATATTCTGCCAAATATTGTTTAGGAATTCCGTTAACTGTACAAAACCTTAATTGAATTGCATCATTATTTTTTCTATAAAGATTTAAAGCCTTGTTTAAAGCGTCGAAATTAACAACGTCATCAACTAAGAAATACCCTCCAATAATATTCATGCTTGTTTTTGACATAAACTCTTCAGTTAACCATATAGAATTTTGTGAAGAGGTTAAATCATAAAATAATTTTTCCATAAGCACTAAGCCTCCTCTAAAACCTTTTAATCTATAAAGGATTATATAATTAATAAATATAAAAAGCAATAAAAATTATTGAAAAATTTGTCATATTGTTATAAAATCACAAGTAAATAGGAATAAAAAGATAGGGAGGATGGTTAATGGGTAAAAATAAAATGAAAGATATAGAGTATGAACATGTAAATAATTTTAGAGAGTTAGTAAAAAGATATGAGGGATTTGGAGATAATATTGCCTTTAAATACAAAGAAAATAAAGAAATAAAAGAAGTTACATATAGAAAATGTGTAGAAGATATAAAAAAGGTTGCTGAAGTAGTATTAGATTCGGATATAAAAAGAGTAGCAGTAATAGGAAATAATAGATATGAATGGTGTATAACATATTTGGGAGTAACAACTGCAGGAAAAGTAATAGTACCATTAGATAAAGCGTTAACAAATACAGAAATAGAGAAATTGTTACAAAGAAGTAAAGCAGATGTAATAGTATATGACGAAAAATATCAAGAAGCAGTTGATGAAGCTATTAAACAAGGATGCAATATTAAATATAAAGTTTGTATGGATAATTCTGAAACTGAAGGAGTTCTAAAATTTAGTGATTTATTAGAAAAAGGAAGAACGATAATAGAATCTGGAAAGACAAAATATGATTCAGTAGAAATTAATGATAATCAAATGTATATAATGCTATTTACTTCAGGAACCACTAATGAGCCTAAGGCAGTAATGTTATCACAAAAAAATATATGTTCAAATATTTCAGCATATCAATACAATTTTAGAATGTATAATTCAGATACCCTACTTTCATTTTTACCACTTCATCATACATTTGAATGTAGTATAACTTTCATTTATGGAACATATTGTGGAGCTACAATTGCTTTTTGCGAAGGATTAAGATACATAGCAGCTAATTTAAAAGAATTTAAAATAACAGTATTTGTTGCTGTACCACTTGTTTTGGAAACTATGGCTAAGAAGATAAAAAAAGCAATAGCAGACAGTGGAAAACAAGGAATGATAGACACTATAACAAAAATATCACATGCCTTACTAAAATGTCATATAGATTTACGAAAAAAACTATTTAAACCAGTGCTAAAACAATTGGATGAATATTTAAGAGTAGTACTATATGGTGCTGCGCCAATGGATAAAGCAACAATAGAATGGTATAATGATTTAGGAATTGAATTAATTCAAGGATATGGATTAACAGAAAGTTCTCCAGTTCTTACAGCAGAATCTTCTGAAAGAAAAAGAGCAGGATCAATTGGTATCCCTCTACAGAATGTACAAATAAAGATTGATAATCCAGATAAAAATGGGGTAGGAGAGATACTTGGAAAAGGACCTAATATAATGCTGGGATACTATGAAAACGAAGAAGAAACAAAAAAGGTATTAAAAGATGGTTGGTTACATACAGGAGATTTTGGTTATGTAGATGATGATGGGTTTGTATATATAACAGGAAGACAGAGTGATATAATAGTTTTAAGAAACGGAAAAAATATTTATCCACAGGAAATAGAATTTTTAATAAACAAATTGCCATATGTTGAGGAAAATATAGTATATGCAAGAAACAAAACAAAAACAGATACTGTATTATGTGCAAAAATTGTGTATAACAAAGATGATTTAGTAGAACATTTTGGAGAAAAAAATGAAAAAGAATATAAGAAATTAATATGGGAAGATATTAAAAATATAAACAAAGACTTGCCAACATTTAAACATGTGAAAGAAATAATAATTACGGACGAACCATTAGAAAAAACAACAACACAAAAAGTAAAAAGATATGCAGAAATGAAAAAGATGAAAGCTAGCAAATAGGTAAATAATAAAAAATAAAACTATTCTATAAACTAAATAGTTTAAAAGCAAATAAATCTGGCAAAACTATAGAAGGATATAAATCTGTTTTGCTGGAGGTAAAATAATGAGTGACTATTTAAAAGAAGATAAAAAGAAAAGACTAAAAGGAAATTTAATTAAAATAATAATAATCCTTTTAGTCTTTTTGTGTTTAATATTATCATATATAACATATGATAACATTAATATAAGTGATTATAGTAATAATGAAAATGTTGTAATTGAAAAGACAATTCAAACCATAGACGGACTAAAGGAAAAGGATAAAACAGTTATAGATATGATACAAAGCATTAAAGAAAGTATAGTAGGAATATCTAAAGTGAAAAACACGGGAAACAGTATATTTTCAGCAGATAATATTTCAGATTTAGGGTTGGGCACAGGAGTTATTGTATCAGATAATGGCTATATATTAACTAATGCACATGTAAGTCGGAGAAAAATATAGCACTTGTTATATTACACTTATAGATGGAAACACATATAATGGAAATGTTGTATGGTCAAATACAGATATAGATATGTCAATAGTAAAAATAAATAAAAGTGGATTAAAAGAAGCAACTTTAGGCAATTCTGATGAAATTCAAGTTGGAGAAAGTGTATATGCAATAGGAAATCCGATTGGCTTTGAGTTTCAAAGAACTGTTACAGCGGGGATAGTGAGTGCATTAAATAGAACAATAAAATTTGAAGAAAATGAAAAAGAAACCTATATGGAAGATCTTATTCAAACTGATGCAACAATAAATCCAGGGAATAGTGGAGGACCATTAATAAATTTAGATGGAGAAATTATAGGTATTAATGGAGTAAAAATAACATCTGCAGAAGGAATTAGTTTTGCAATACCAATAAATTCTGTAAAAAGTGTTATAAAAAGTTTTAAAGAAAAAGGAAAATTTGAAGAAGCAAGCTTAGGAGTATTTGCATTTGATAAAAATGTATTGGGGTATATTGATACAAATCTTAGATTTAATGAGGGAATTTATGTGGAAAGTATAAATGCAAATTCTGCTGCACAAATTGCCGGATTACAAAAAGGAGATATTATTTTAAGTATAGATGACAAAAAATTAGAAAGAATGTGTGATTTAAGATGTTATATTTATACAAAGAAACCAGGAGATAAAGTAAAATTAAATATACAAAGAAACTCTAGAAAAATAGAGGTAGAAGCTACATTAAAAAAGAAAGTGAATTAATATTAACAAGTCTGTAATAAATATGAGATTTATATAAAAAGACATATTGAAAAATGAATATATATTTAATATAATAAAGTTTGTGAAAAATAAAAATAAAAGGAATAATTATTATGATAAAAAACGTAGAAGAATATTTGAATAATTTTTTTAGAGGAACAAAAAATCCATCACTGCATGCTATGAAATATTTTATGGAAGAATATAATAATTTTGAAAAAGAAATGAAATTTATTCATATAGCAGGAACAAATGGAAAAGGTAGCTGTACAGAGATGATTTCAAATATTCTTGTTAAACAAGGATATAAAGTGGGGAAATTCTTATCTCCTCATTTAATAAAATATAATGAAAGAATAAGCATAAATAGACAAGATATTTCAGATGAAGATTTAATAAGCTTGATAACAGAATTAGAACCCAAAATAAAAAAATATAATGAAAACAATAATGTTGATATTACATTATTTGAATTAGAAACAATAATGGGCTTGCTTTATTTTTATAGAAATAAAGTGGATTTTGTCGTGCTAGAAACTGGATTAGGTGGAATATATGATTGTACTAATATAATAACAAAACCACTTGTTTCAATTATAACCTCTATAGGTTATGACCATATTCAAATATTAGGAGATACTTTAGAAGAAATAGCAACCCAAAAAGCGGGAATAATAAAAGAAAATTCTAATACAATTATATTTGAAAATAATAAAAAAGTAGATGATATTTTTGTAAGAACATGCAAAGATAAGAATAATAAATTATGTATATTGAGAAAATACAATATACATAATTACAATTATGACAATCAATTTCAATATTTTGATTATAAAAATTATAAAAACATAGCAATTAATTTAAAAGGAATGTGTCAACCACATAATGCAATTATATCTATAAAATGTATGGGAATATTAAATGACTTAGGATATAAAATATCAGAGAACAGCATTAGAGAAGGGCTTTCAACGGTTATCCACAAAGCTAGATTTGAAGAAATCCACAAAGAACCTTTAATTATTTATGATGGAGGACATAATGAGCAAGCTATAAATAATTTAAAACAATCAATAAAAATGTATTATAAAGATTATAAAAAAATATACGTCATATCAATTTTAATGAGAAAAGATTATAATAAAATGTTAAAAATGTTACTAGAAGATGACGCTAATTCTACATTTATCTTTACATCTGGAAATGACGAAAAAAGATATACACCAAAACAAATTTTATATAATACTGCAAAAAAATACAAAAAGGAAGAACAACAAATTTATGCAAAAACATTAGAAGCGGGAATAAGAGAAGTAATGAATATAAAGGAGAAAAATACAGTAACATTTGTTATTGGTAGTTTTTACATATATGGAGATGTGGATAAGTTAATAAAAGAAAACTGAATGATAATATGCAATGATGGAAAAAAACAAACAAACCAAATTAATTTATATACTAAAAAGACTAAAAAACTAATTATGGGTAATACTATAATTAGTTTTTTTAGGAGTGTGAGGAAATGAAATCATATTGGATAGATAGTGTAAAAAATAAAAATGATTATCCAAAACTAAATAAAGATTTAAATGTGGATGTGTGTATAGTAGGAGGAGGACTTGTTGGTGTTAGTACGGCATATAATTTGAAAGATAAAAATTTAAAAACAATAGTATTGGAAAAAGATAAAATAGGGCTAAGTACTAGTGGACATAGTACAGCAAAAGTAACAAGTCAGCATGGATTAATATACAAATATTTAACAGACTCAAAAGGTAAAGATTTTGCACAAAAATACTACAAAGCAAATGAAGAAGCAATAAAAAATATTAATGATGTAATAAAAAATGAAAATATAGATTGCGATTTTGAATATCAACAAGCATATGTTTTTACACAAAAGATTCAAGAAGTAGAAAAAATAAAAGATGAAGTAAAAGCAATAAATGAGTTTGGAGGAGAAGCAGAATTTATTGATGGAAGTAAATTTGAAATAAAAAACATCAACGATGTTAAAACTGTGGATAACCATAATGAAAAACTGGACATAACTGTGAATAACTCTTCAAGTATTACATCTAACAATAATACAAGTGTTATAAAAGAAAATGTAAAAAACATTATTCCTATAAAACCAATTGCAGGAATAAAATTTGAAAAACAGGCACAAATTAATCCATACAAATATTTAATATCTTTAGCAAAAATTTGCGAAGATTCAGGAGTTAATATATATGAAAATACAAAAGTAATTGATGTGGAAGAAGATAATGGTACCTATAAAATAATAACAGAAGGTGGATACACAATAAATGCAAAATATATTGTAATAGCAACCAAGTATCCTATAATTAACATTCCTGGTTTTTATTTTATGAAAATGTATCAATCCACAAGTTATGTTATAGCAGTGGAAACAGATAAAAAGCTATTTAATGGAATGTATATTAGCGTGGAAAAACCAACAGTCTCTTTAAGAATGGCAAAATACAATGATAAATATCTACTAATTATAGCAGGTTTTGATAATAGGACAGGAGAAACTAAAGATTTAAGTAATTCATATAAATATTTAGAAGAAATAGCAAGAAATATATGTCCAACAGGTAAAATAAAATACCGTTGGAACACTGAGGATTGCATAACTTTAGACAAAATACCATATATAGGAAAGTTCTCTGGGCTATGGGAAAATGTATATGTAGCAACAGGATTTAATAAATGGGGAATAACTACATCTAATATCGCATCAGATATTGTAGCAGACAATATTTTAGGAAAAGAAAATGAGTATGAAGAAATATTTAAATCAACAAGGTTAGAACCAATAAAAAATATAAAAGAAGTAACAAACATGGTAAAAGAAAGTATTGATGGTTTAGTTATTAAAAAAATAAAAATTCCGGATGAAGAAATTAATCAGATTCAAGTAGGAGAAGGAAAAATAGTCGAGATAAATGGAGAAAAAATAGGAGTATACAAAGAAAGTGATAATAAAATATATAGTATAAATCCAGTATGTAAACATTTAGGGTGCGAACTATCATGGAATAATCTAGATAAAACATGGGATTGTCCATGCCATGGATCAAGATACGATTATAAAGGAAATTTATTATATGGTCCTAGCGTAAAAAATCTAGAATAAATTTATCTATAACAAAAAATATGTGATATAATTCTAATACGAAAAAGAAGGAGGACTAATAAATGGATAGAAAAGATGCAGTAGAATTACTAAAAAAATACAATCAAGAAGAATTTCACTTAAGACATGCATACACAGTAGAAAATGTTATGAGATATTTTGCAAGAGAATTAGGATATGATGAAGACTTTTGGGGAATAGTGGGATTATTACATGATGTAGACTTTGAAAAATATCCAGAAGAACATTGCAAAAAAGCACCAGAATTATTAAAGGAAATTAATGCACCAGAGGAGATGGTAAGAGCTATATGCAGTCATGGATATGGAATATGCTCAGATATCGAACCAGAACATGAAATGGAAAAAGTATTATTTGCAGTAGATGAATTAACAGGATTAATTTGGGCAGCAGCTAAAATGAGACCTTCAAAAAGCACAAAAGATATGGAAGTGTCAAGTTTAAAGAAGAAATTCAAAGATAAAAAATTTGCAGCAGGATGTTCAAGAGATACTATTAGAGAAGGAGCAGATAGATTAGGTTGGACACTAGACGAGCTGTTTGAGAAAACTATTTTAGCTATGAGAGACTGTGAAGATAAAGTTGAAGAAGAAATGAAGAATTTATAAAATAAAGAAAATAATAATTAAGAGGAGAGTTTCATAAGAAATTCGCCTCTTAAATTTTATGTGAAAGACTACAACAAAGTTATTTATAAATGCGTATAAAAGTAGAGAATTTACTAAAAAACAAGTATTTATATTGAAAAAACAGTAGAAGTACTATATAATTACATAAACTTAAATATATTAACTTTACAACTAACTTATTATTATTTATAGATTTTTTAAATTTATTTCTGGTATAGTTCTATACAAAATTTCAAAATGTAATTATGAAAATAAAAAGAAAACATTAAATAAAGAGGAGGAGTCTATGGGCTTAGAATTTTTAAACAATTTAAAAAAAAATCTTAGTAAAAATGAAACATTATCTAATATAGCAGATGGAATACAAGACTTTATAACAGAAGTCGCAGAACGATTAAACGATAATAATAACAATGAATTAGATATTGTATCTATAATTACATCAGAAAAGAAAGCTAGTTTAACATCAGAAAATAGTATTATGAAAGCAAGAGATGAAATATTGAAAGAATATGCTAAAAACACTACGGAAGAAGGAGATTTATACTTTATTTTTAATAAAGTTAAAGGAACAGATGATTATAGAGTTATACAAATGGGCGAAAATATAGATAAAACAATAACTGTAAATAGCAAAGATTTACCGCAAAATAGCAATTTAAACCAAGTAATGAGATTAAAAGATGGAAAATTTGAATTAGACACAGTAGGTACAGAAAAAGTACAAGATAAAATTTATGAAAAAGCAGAAGAAATACTAGATAGGCAAGACAAGAAATTACAAGATTATAGAAAAGATGGACATATATATGTAGTAACTGAAGATAAAAACAATAGAATATTTTTATGGGATACAACAGCAAAACCAGACTTTGAAATAGAAGAAGTAAACTTTCCAGAAAATTTATTGAATGAAGCAAAAGAGGGAAACAAATTTATATATAAAAATGGAGAATATGAAAAAATAAGTGAATAAACAAAACAATAAAACATTAAAAATAAAGAAAATGCTTATATTTTAAGCATTTTCTTTACTTTCTCCTGTAGCATAATCAATAGTAATTCCAGGTTGATTATTATAGCAATACACATTAAAACATATACCTTCGCCATTATCTTCTACAGAAATTGCTTCTAATTGTACTCCACTAGCAACTAAATTATTACCTTCAAAAATAGGAGTTACCCTATATAAAACATGATTTCTGGTTTCTTTTACATAATCAGCAATTTGATTTTCAAAAGGAAGCATTCCTTCAGTATTCATATATCTAGTGCCTGTTATAAGATTTTTTTCATTAGCATTTTCAGCACTTAATTGGTATCCTATTAAATGACAACGATTATATAAATATCCGCCATCAACACTATCATATTTTTTATTAATCCAACCAGTAGGTTCTACACTAGAGATACTTCCTCTTTCTTCATCTTCATTAGGCATAGTATCTAAACTTATATTAGCATATGCAACACCACATCTCCCAAAACTATCTAAATCACTGTATTGTTCAAAAGAATCTGTTGTCAAATCACTTTCATCAAAATCAGGTTTGTTATTGTTTAAAACAACATATGGCTCATTACTAAATTCGGGAATTGAATTTAAATCAAATGAAGATGCATATGATATTTCGTTTTGGATTGATGTATTAACTGAAGTATTATCAGTTAAACTATTTGAATTTCCTAGTATAAATTCTTGAAATTCAGGATTAAAATATCCAATAACACCAATAATTATTAATATAAACAGAGATATTAATAATTTTGACATGTTTCTTTGGTTACTTTTACTACTTTTACTACTCATTAGTTACCTCTTCTTTAAATTAAATTATAGATAACTTATAGCATAAGTATTAGAAAAATTCAATCTATTTTAATTAAATAAGTAATACAAATTTAAAAAGTAAAAAGAAAACACAAAATTTTGTTGAGCAACAAGGTGAGCAATAGAAAAAAGTAATGCAATAAAGAAGACAAATTAAGATTGTACAAAAATTATACAAACACAAAAAAAGCTTATTTATCAGTACTTTTAGATAATTGAAAATAATCTGGAATACTAATAAATAAGCAGTCTTTGGTGCAACTGGAGGGATTCGAACCCCCGACCTTCCGGTTCGTAGTCGCACACTTGGGACTTCTCATACTATGATGAAATCAGTATAAC
>CALXNM010000021.1 GCA_944389745.1 uncultured Clostridia bacterium
AAATTTAGCACTAATTCTATTAAAAATTAGTGCTAATGTTAAAAAAATTTTGGGACATTTTCAAAAATGATTGACAATAATTTTATTTATTCAAAATAAAAAATTTATTTCTCATAATAGCATAAATGTGATATAATATATCGGCATTAAAATAAAAGAAAAAAGAGGAGCGAATTAACAATGACAAATTTTCTTATAAAACTATTTGTAAAAGACAAGGATAATGTTGAAAATCAAGAAGTAAGAGGAAGATATGCAATGCTTTCAAGCATAACTGGAATTGTTGTAAACATACTTCTTTCTGTATTTAAATTAATATTTGGAATAATTGCAAATTCTATGTCAATTATTTCAGATGCCTTAAACAACGTATCAGATGCAGGTTCTTCAATTATAACTATGATAGGTTTCAAAATGTCACAAAAGAAAGTTGATAAAGACCATCCATGGGGGCATGGTAGAATGGAATATGTTACAGCTTTTTTTGTTGATATATTAATCATTTTAGTAGGATTTGAATTACTTCAAAGTTCTATAGAAAAAATAATTAATCCAGAAATGCCTGCAATAAGTAATGCTACAATCATAATACTTGCAGTTGCTATACTTACTAAATTATGGTTATTTGTATTTTATAACAAGATTGCTAAAAAAATAAATTCAGCACCAATAAAAGGAAATGCTTACGATAGTATTTCAGATTCTATAGCTACTACAGCTGTTTTAATATCAGCATTAGTTGCAAAATTTGTGAATGTTACAATTGATGGATATGTAAGTTTATTAGTTTCATTATTTATATTAATTACAGGAATAAAAGCAATAAAAGAAACAATAGATTTATTATTAGGACAAAAACCAGATCCAGAATTTGTAGAGTCTATAGGAAAATTTGCTAATAAATATGAAGGAATTGAAGGTATTCATGACATAATGGTACATGATTATGGTCCAGGTAGAAAAATAGTATCATTCCATGCAGAAGTACCTGCAGATGCGGATATTTGTAAAGCACATGATGTAATTGACCAAATGGAACAAGATATATTTAATGAATTTGGATGTATAACAACAATACATATGGATCCAATAGTTGTTGATAATGCTGAAATTAATTTAATGAAGGAAGTAACAACAAATATTGTTAAAAAGATTAATGACAAGTATTCAATACATGATTTCAGAATGACTGATGGAGGAGAAAGGGTAAACTTAATATTTGATTTAGTAGTACCTACAGATGAAAAAGTTGACAAAGATAAATTAGTCCACGAAATACAAGAAAAAATAAAAGAGGAAAATAGCAAATATTATGCAGTAATAAAAGTAGAACATTCATATGTATAAAGGAGATAAAAGTGCTAAGTGTATTAGAAGTAAAGAAAAAACTACCAAATGAATTTGTAGAAGAACTATATGAAAATTATTCACCACTTACAGTAGATAAAATACTTTCTGGGATGAGTGGAGATAGAAACACTACTTTAAGAGTGAACACATTAAAAAGCGATATTTATGAAATAATGAATATTTTAAAAGAAAATGCTATAAAGTTTGATAGAGTGACATGGTATAATGATGCATTAGTTATAAAAAATGCTAATGAAAAAAAGTTGCAAAAACTAGATATTTATGCAGAAGGAAAAATATATCTTCAAAGTTTATCTAGTATGGTACCACCAATAGTTTTAAAACCAATGACAGGTGAAAAAGTTTTAGATTTAACAGCAGCACCAGGAAGTAAAACAACTCAAATTGCAGCCATGATGCAAAATAATGGATATATATTAGCAAATGAATTAGATGCTTTAAGATGTGAAAGATTAAAATTTAATGTAGAAAAACAAGGCGCAAAAATTGTAGAAGTAAATAATGGCAGAGGAGAAGTAATTGGTAAAAAATATGAAGAATGTTTTGATAGAGTATTACTAGATGCTCCTTGTAGTGGAGAAGGTAGATTTTTAGCAAATGATGCTAAAACATATAGAAACTGGTCAAAAAAAACAGTAAAAGAACTTACTAAGTTACAGAAAAAGCTTTTAAAGAGTGCATACCAAGCAGTAAAGCAAGGTGGAGAAATTGTATATTCTACATGTACTTTAAATAAAGAAGAAAATGAAGATATTTTAAAATGGGCTATGGAGGAATTAAATATTAAAATATTAGATATTAACTTAAATATAAAGAATAGTGCTGAAATATCAGACGAAAATAAAGAACTGAAAAAAGCTATAAGAATATTACCATCAAAAGAAACAGAAGGATTTTTTATAGCTAAGTTAAAAAAGATATAATGGAGCAAATAAAATGACAGAATATGTACAAATTAAAGATGCAAAAATACCAATAGTAATAAAAAGTTATAAAACATCAAGGCATTTAAAGATGTATTTCAAAGCAGATGTTTTATATATTAGTAAACCAAAATATGTAAGTAAGAAAAAGGCAATAGAATTTGTAGAAGAAAATAAATTAGAGTTATATAATAAATATCAAAAAATAAGAGAGCAAGATGCCGGTACAAAATATTGGAATACTGGAGATACATTTTCATTAAAGGGAGAAAAGTATACTATTGATGCAAAAGAAATAGAAGCAAATAAAATAAAAGTACAAATAAATAATGAAGAAAAAAGGATATATGTAGAATATCCTGATGGAATAAGTGATGAAGTAAAAAAAGAAAATGTTGATAAAGTTTTAATAAAATTACTAAAGAATAATACAGAAATATTATTAGAAAAAAGAGTACCATATTGGAGTAAAATTACCAATATAAATTATAAGATGTTTAAAGTAAATGATGCTACAAGTAAGTTTGGAAGCTGTATTCCAAGTAAAAAAATATTACATTTTTCATCAAGACTAATAATGCTACCAGAAGATGTTATAGATGGAGTAATAGTACATGAATTATGTCATATAATTTATCCAAATCATAGTAAAGATTTTTATAACTTAGTAAGAAAATATAAACCAAATTATGATGAAATAAACAGATGGCTTAAGAAAAATGGAAAAGTTATATTATTTTAAATTTTCTAATTCTTTGGACATAACACTATGTACTCTATCTTTTAAATCAATAGCACTTTCTTTTTTTGATAATAACTTATTTGGATACACAGGTTCCAAAATAACTAATTTAATTAAAGGTTTACTTTTTATTAAATTAGAAATATTTTTAGGTTTAATAAATTTAAAAACCATTGGTACAATGGGAACATTATTTCTAACAGCAAAGTCAAATGCACCATTTTTAAAATGTCTAATTTTATTATGATAAGGCCATAAAGAACCTTCCGGATAAAAATGTACTGTTTTCTTATTTTGTAATAAAGTATCAATTGAGTCCATAAATTTTTTAGTATACTTAATATTCTTTGGAATAGGAATAGCATTTAAAAGTTTTATAATTCTTCTTACAATCGGTATTTTAAAATTAGTTTCTAGTGATGTAAAAAAAGTTTTGCTAGGAAAATTTCCAAGTCCAACCATAGTACAATCCATAGGGTGAACATGGTTAGAAACTGTAATTTTACCTGTATCAATATTTTCTAAATTTTCTTTTCCTTCAATACTAAATCCAAAGAAAAACTTATTTATAAATACCAAAATAGGGAAGGCTATCATATACAGTAAATTTGAACAAGTATTAAATAAGAAATTATCATGAACAAATTTATAATCATCTGTAATTTCAAATTTACATGGTTCCCAAAAGTGCAGCACATGAGCATCTTCTGGAATGCCTTTTTCACCTTCTTTATTTATATTCTCTAATTGCATCATTAAACATCTCCTCAATTTTCACAATACTATTTTTAAGTCTATAGTTATCTGCATGCTTTGAATATTTTATTTCCATTTCTTTTCTATAATCTTCATTCTCTATCCAAAAATCAATTTTATTTGCTAAATCCTGGCTATTACCAGCTTCAAATAAACTTTCTTTAACTAAAGCAAATTGCTTTGTTGCAGAATTTTTACTATTAGCAATTATTGGTACATTGCCACAAGCAAAAGCTTCAATACAAGATATTGCTTCAATTTCTGCATCTGCACTATGTACGTATAAATCGGTTGATTTTAATAAATTTATTAAGTCATCAGTAGAATAGAATTTCATAACAGGAGGGTTAGGTAAAGCTTTTCCAAGCTTTTCGTATTTTTCTTGTTTTGGACCCTTTCCTGCTAGAACAAGTTGTATTTTATTTGAATATTTTGATTTTGAAACAGCATCAATCAATACATCTTGTCTTTTCTCATTAGAATATCTACCTATCATAGTTATAACAAATTTATCTTTAAATTCTGGAAGTTTTTTCTTTGAATAATATTTAAATTTATCGTCAACACCATTTGATATAACATGAAGTTTTGCTGTATATCCATGATTCCTTAATTCATTAGCTATAAACTCACTTGGACAATGTATATGTGTGAATTTATTAAAAAATGAATCTCTATAATGAGTATATATTAAATCATTAACTTTTGTATTTGTACCAAGACCTATAGAATATGTAATATTTTCTGGCTGTACATGAAATGCAGCGGTATGTGGAACTTTTAGTTTTTCGCATATTTTTAACCCTGCTTTAGAAATAAAGAAAGGCATATAAAAGTGTACAACATCCACACTTGATATTGCTTTTTCTAATATTTCAGTATTTGGAATTGCAAAACTCATTCCCTGAGATTTTATAATATGAGAAATTCCTGGAGGCAGTGGCAATTCCTTTAAATTAAATTTATATTCATTTTTATTATCACCAGTGCTAACTACATATACTTCATTTCCAGCATCTTGTAATCCTTTAGCAAATCTCCTAGCAGAGATTGTTGTACCATTATTTGAGTTATCAAACTGATCTATTACTAGTAATATTTTCATTTATCCACCCTTTAAATTCAATAAAATAAACACCTATAATTATACAATATGTGACAAAAATACACAAGTATGTATATTTAGTAGACATAAAAATAGCAAATGTAAACAAAAAATATCAAGTTGGATTTAACAAGTTTTATCATTTGTATTTTATTATCATATATTGATAAATATAGTTATATATGATATATTTTGTATGAAAATGCAAAATATGTAAACAATGTAAAGTGTAAAGAAAATATATAAGGGAGTATAAATTTATGTGGGCTTTAGTAACAGGAGCTTCTTCTGGTATTGGAAGAGATATGGCAAGATATTTATTTGGACTAGGATATAATCTAATAATAGTTGCAAGAAATAAAGATGGACTAGATAAACTAAAAGAGGAACTTTTAAATAATGCAGAGCCAAGCAAAAGCACAGAAAATAATAATAAAAACAATAAAAATACAGAGAATAATAGACAAATAATTGTTATACAAGCAGATTTAAGCATTAAAGATAATTGCTTTGATTTATATAGAAAAACAAAGGACATAGATTTAGATTTATTAATTAATAATGCAGGTTTTGGTGTGTTTGGTGATTTTACAGAGACAGATTTAGAAAAAGAAATAAATTTAATAAATACAAATATTACAGCAGTTCATATATTAACAAAACTATACTTAAAAGATATGGTAAAAAAAGATAGAGGAAGAATATTAAATGTAACATCAATAGCAGGAATGGAACCAGGTCCACTTATGGCAGCATATTACGCATCTAAAGCATATGTTATAAGATTATCTAGAGCAATAAATAAAGAATTAAAAAAGCAAAAATCAAAAGTAAAGATAAGTATACTATGCCCAGGACCTGTTGATACCAATTTTAATAATGTGGCTAATGTGAAGTTTAAAGCACCAAGTGCTTCTAGTGAAAAGGTAGCAAAATACGGTATTGATAAAACTTTGAAAGGTAAATTAATAATAATACCTGGATTTTTAAATAAATGTGTAAGATTTTTTTCTAAAATTGTACCAGATTGTATTTTAGAAGCATGCGCATATCATATACAAGTTAGAAAAAGGGATGGAAGATAAGTAATAAAAAGTAAATAAGTATTTGATGAAATATGGAGTAAAATATAAATTTAGGAGATGAGTCTAATATGAAATGTGTTGTTACAGGAGCAACAGGACATATTGGAAATGTTTTAGTTAGATATTTGATAGATAGAGGATATGAAGTAAAATCACTTGTAGTAAATGAAAAAGAAATATTAAAAGATCTAAATACTGAAATAGTTATAGGTGATGTAAGAAAATTAGAGAGTTTAGTTGCTGCTTTTGAAGGTGCAGATGTTGTATTTCACTTAGCTGGAATAATTGAAATTGGAAGTGGCAACAAGAAAAAAGTACATGAAGTAAATGTGAATGGTAGCAAAAACGTTGTGGCAGCCTGTAAAATGGCACATGTAAAAAAATTGGTCTATACAAGTTCTGTACATGCAATACCAGAAAAAGCAGGGATACTTACTGAAACAAAAACATTTAGTAAAGATTTAGTAAAAGGAACTTATGCAAAATCTAAAGCAGAGGCTACAGAATATATATTAAATTCTAATTCAGAGGATTTAGAGGTAATTATAGTTCATCCATCAGGAGTTATTGGACCTTATGAATACATAAAATCTAATATGGGACAACTTATTATTGATTGTGCTACAGGAAGAATGAAAGCGTATATAAAAGGTGGATATAATTTTGTAGATGTTAGAGATGTAGCAAATGGAATAATACTTGCATGTGAAAAGGGAAAACCAGGAGAATGTTATATTTTAGCAGGTCATAGTATTACAATAGAAGAGCTTATGAAAATTATAGAAAAACAAACAGGTAAAAAAGCTCCTAAATTTAAAATTGCTAGATGGTTTGCATATATAACTGGAATATTTTCAGAACTATTCTACAAAATTGTAAAAGAAAAACCACTATTTACATCATATGCTGTTTATACTACAGGAACAAATTGTGATTTTTCAATAGAAAAATCTAAAAAAGAGCTTGGATATACTATAAGAGATATAGAAGAAACTATAGCTGATACAATAAAATGGTACAAAGAAAAGGGAGAAATTAAATAATGAAACAAACTTTATTATCAGTGATGTTATATATTGCTAGAACAGGTATGAAATTTATATATTTTTTTATAAAACTATTTACAAGGCAAAGAAACAATAAAGTTACCATGTTAAGTAGACAATCAAATTATGTAAATATTGATTTCAAATTATTAAAAGAAGAAATAGAGAAAATAGATGATATAGAACTTAAAATTTCATGTAGAATGATACCTGAAATCTTTGGTGGAAAAATAAAATATTGTTTTGAAATGATAGGTGATATGTACCATATTGCAACATCAAAAGTATGTATTATTGACGGATATAATATACCAATAAGTGCTTTAAAACATAAAAAAGGACTAGAAATAATACAAGTATGGCATGCTATGGGAGCTATAAAAAAATTTGGATATCAAGTTTTAGATAAAGATGAAGGAAGCAGTAGTAAAGTTGCTAAAATTATGAAAATGCATGCGAATTATTCTTTAGTTACATGTACAAGTAATGCAACAAGAGATATTTATGCAGAAGCATTTAATACAGATAAAGAAAAAATAAATGTATTAGGAATGCCAAGAATAGATTATATTCTTGGAAAAAACAATGAAATAAATGAAAAGAAAGAAAAAATATTACAAGAATATCCTAAATTAAAAGAAAAAAAGAATATTATATATGTACCAACTTTTAGAAAAAATGAAAAAATTGATCTAAATGATTTAATAAATAAAATTGATGAAACAAAATATAATTTAATAATAAGGCTACATCCATTAGATGGAACGAAAATAGATGAAAAATATATTATTAATAAATATTCTAGTATAGATTTATTAAATATAGCGGACTATGTAATAACAGATTATTCTGCTATTGCATTTGAAGCGGCTATATTAAATAAACCTCTATATTTTTATTTGTATGATATAGAAAAATATGAAAATAATAGAGGGTTAAATATAGATTTAATGGATGAGATGAAATCATGTTCAAAAACAAATATTAATGAAATTATTGATATGATAGAGAATAAAGAATATGATTATGATGAACTAAAAAGATTTAGAGAAAAATATATTGAAACAATGGATACGAAAAATAGTGAAAGAATAGTAGAGTATATTACAAATAAAACTAAAAAATAATTATGTGAATAAAAAAGGAGAATTTATATGCTAGAAAAACTAAAAACAGAAAATATGAGAAAAATAATTATAATATTACTTGCATTATTTGCAACAATTGCATTTAGTTTAAAATTAGATATTGTAAATAATAGTGATATTAGTGAAATTACAAATAGCACAAATTATTTTGTAAAGATTTTATTAAAGTTTAATTATTCAATTGAAAAAGATATTTTTAAGAGCCTGTTATTATTTGGACTTTTAATTATGTTTTTCAAAAAAGCTTTTTTCAGAAAAGATATAGAAAAACAAGGAAAAAGTGTATTTAAAATAATATTATCTTTATTATTTGCATTTTTTATGGTATTTGGTTATAGTTATTACAAAATAAATAGTTGGGACATGATATTTGCAAATACATTTCAATTGTTTAAATCAATAATAATCTTCATTGGATATTACATAGTATTTCGAGCAATTATCAATTATTTATTTGATATAGTATTTTTACAAATATCCATGCAAGAAGTAAAAGAAAGGGCTAATAAAGTATATAATTTTATATTTGTAAAGCACTCATTTATTATACCTCTTGTCATTATATTAATTTGCTGGTTGCCATATATTATTATATATTATCCTGGAAATCTTTTTGAAGATCCAGGGAATCAATTAAGACAATTTTTTGGTGTGGATTTACCAGATTGGAGTGCTGCAAATTCAGTAAATTTAATTGATGAAAATGTAAAGATTACAAATCACCACCCTGTACTTCATACAGTTATTTTAGGATTATGTGCAAAATTAGGTATGATTATAGGAAATACTAATTTAGGAATATTTCTTTATACGCTAATACAAATTACTTTAATGTCATGTACATTTTCATATGTAATTAGTTATTTAAGAAAACTTAATATACCAAACTGGATAAGGACTATGTCATTAATTATATTTGCATTATTACCGATAGTTCCAATAATGGCGATAAGAATATCAAAAGATGAAATGTTTTTATGTTTTGTGATCTTATATGTAATAAAAATTTATGATTTAATAAAAAATTCTAATAACCAAAAAGTAAAAATCAAAAATTGGATTTGCATTATAATATTATCTTTGTTAATATGTTTGTTTAGAAATAATGGAATCTACACAGTAGTGCTTTCATTACCACTTGTTGCTATTGTTGATAAGTTAAATAGAAAGTCAATTCTTATAAGTACAATTATTGTAATAATTATTTATGAATGTATAATGTCAATATTATTACCAATTTTAAAAATACCACAAGCAGGAATAAGAGAGACATTATCAGTACCTTTTCAACAAACAGCGAGATATGTTGTTGAACATGGTGATGAAGTAACTGATGAAGAAAGAAAGGTAATAGATAATATTTTAGTATATGATACACTGGCAGATAGATACGACCCACTTTTATCTGATCCAGTAAAAAGAGATTATAATAAAGATGCGACAACAGAAGAACTAATAGAATATTTTAAAGTGTGGTTTGGACAATTTTTAAAACATCCTACAACATATATACAAGCAACAATGAATAATGTATATGGATATTTCTATCCACAGAGTAACTTAAAGCATTATTTCTCGTATGCTGTTGATAACTATGAAGGGGTAAATCAGATAGAAGGTTTTAACTATAGTTATTTAAATATATTTAGAGGAGAAAGATATGGGTGTCAAGTAATTTCAAAAATAATACAAAAATTACCAGGGGTATCTTGGATTATGAATATAGCAATAAATGTATGGATTATCATGATAATATTTGTATATTTATTATACTCTAAAAAATATAGATATATTATTTATTTGATGCCATTTATATCAATTATATTAATGTGTATTTTATCACCAGTAAATGCAGCATATAGATATGCAATAACATTTATATTTGGTATGCCGCTTACAGTAGCAATATTTATAGATATATTGAAACAAAAGAAAAATAATGAAAAAATGAATAAAAAATAGGTTAAACATAGAAAGGATTTTAATATAAAAATGAAAAGTAAAATTGCAGTATTAATACCATGTTATAATGAAAGTAAAACAATAGAAAAAGTAGTAAAAGATTATAAGAAAGCATTACCAGAAGCTGATATTTATGTATATGATAACAATTCAACAGATGGAACAGATGAAATAGCTAGAAATGCAGGAGCGATAGTTAGATATGAAACAAAGCAAGGAAAAGGAAATGTTATAAGAACAATGTTTAGAGAAATAGAAGCAGATTGTTATCTTATGATAGATGGTGATGACACATATCCTGCTGAAAATGCAAAAGAAATGTGTGACTATGTTTTAAAGAATAATGTAGACATGGTGATAGGTGATAGATTATCTTCTACTTATTTTACAGAAAATAAAAGAGCATTTCATAATTTCGGAAACAGGATTGTAAGATGGTCTATAAATACAATTTTTAGAAGCAAGATAAACGATATTATGACAGGATATAGAGCGTTTAGTTATCAATTTGCGAAAAGCTATCCAGTTCTTTCAAAAGGCTTTGAAATAGAAACAGAAATGACAATTCATGCAATTGATAAGAACTTTACTTTAAAAGAAATACCAGTGCAATATAGAGATAGACCTGAAGGTAGTGTATCAAAATTAAATACGTATAAAGATGGAATAAGAGTTATAAAAACTATCGCAACTTTATTTAAAGAATATAAACCTGGAATGTTTTTTAATATTATATCACTACTTATATTCATAATAGCAGCTATACTTGCTATTCCAGTATTTGTTGAATATATGCACACTGGATTAGTTCCAAGATTTCCTACATTAATCGTTTCTTGTATATTATTAGTGGTTTGCCTATTACTGTCTACAACAAGCATAATACTTCAAGTTATAGTAAAGAAAAATAAGCAAATATTTGAAATATTATTAAATCAAATAAACATGTTAAATAATAAAAAGGACTAAAAAGGTTGAAAAAGAATATTAATTGTTATAAAATAAAGAACAGTTAATATTAAGGGAAGGCAATTCAAATGGGAAAAATAAAAAAAGTAGCAATTATAATATCAGAAAAAAGTACTTTTTTGAGAAATATAATGCGCAAGACAATTAACTTGTTAAGAAAAATAAAATATAAAACAAATACCTTTGGCAAAGAGGTAAACGATAATATGATAATTTTTTGTGCATTTAATGGCAAATCATATTCTTGTAGTCCGAAAGCAATTTATGAGTTTATGGTAAATAATAAAAAATATAGAAAATTCACATTTGTATGGGCTTTTAGAGAAAAAGAAAAATATGAATTTTTAGCTAAGAACAGAAATACGCTAGTAGTTACAATAAATTCAAAAGAGTATGAGAAATATTTAGCAATGTCAAAATATTGGATCTTTAATTATAAAATACCAGACTATTTATATCCTAAGAAAAATCAGATATTTATACAGTGTTGGCATGGTACACCACTTAAAAGATTAGGATGTGATTTAATTCATTTTGATAATGTATTAAACACAATTAATGGAATGAAGAAAAGATATAAAATTGAAGCTTCGAAATTTACATATTTTTTATCACCATCTAGATTTGCTAGTGAAAGATTCATTTCAGCATGGAATTTGAAAGAAATAGGAAAACAAAATATTATTGTAGAAAAAGGATATCCTAGAAATGATTTTTTGTTTAACTATACAGATAAGGATGTAGAAAAAATAAAAAAGAAACTAGGAATTGAAAATGATAAAAGAAAGGTTATTCTGTATGCTCCAACATATCGATCAAATCAACATGAAGCAGGAGTGGGATACACATATAAAGAAGAAATTAATTTTGAAAAATTAAGAAAAAAATTAGAAAATAAATATATTGTCCTTTTTAGACCACATTATTTTATAGCTAATGTTTTTGATTTTAATAAATATAAAGGTTTTGTATATGATGTGTCAGAAATAGATGATATAAATGAACTTTATATTATAACAGACCTATTAATAACAGATTATTCAAGTGTATTTTTTGACTTTGCAAATTTAAAAAGACCTATGTTATTCTATATGTATGATTTGGATCATTATAGAAACGAATCAAATGGATTTTATATTGGCTTAAATGAATTGCCTGGTAAAATTACAACAACACAAGATGAATTAGAAGATGAAATAGAGAAAATTGGTAAAAACTTTATGTATGATGAAAAATACAAGAAATTTAATAAAAAATATAATTATTTAGATGATGGAAATGCAAGTAAGAGAGTAGTTGAGGAGTGTATAAAATGTTAAAAAAAATAAAAAAGTATATGAGATTAAAAAGACAAGTTAAATTATGTAAGAAAATTTCAAAAAATACGAATATAGATGATAAATTAATTATATTTTCAGCGTTTGCAGGTAATTCATATACATGCAGCCCAAAAGCAATTTATAAATATATAGTCAATAATCCTAAATACAAAGATTACAAATTTGTATGGGCTTTTAAAAAAATAGAAGATAAGATTAAATATTTTAATGATGAAAGAACAGAACTAGTAAAGTATAATTCAAAAAAATTTTTTGAAAAATTATCACAAGCCAAATATTGGGTTTTTAATTTTAAAACTCCTGAATATTTTATAAAGAAAAAAGGTCAAGTATTTATACAATGTTGGCATGGAACACCTTTAAAAAGACTTGGATGCGATATTAAAATAGAACATGGAAATAAAGCAACAGGACTAAAGAAAATACATACATCTTATAAAGATGATGCTAAAAAATATGATTATTTTATTTCTCCTTCAAAGTTTGCAACTGAGAAATTTTGCTCTGCTTTTGCATTGGACAAACTTAATAAGGAGAATATAATAATCGAAAAAGGATATCCTAGAAACGAGTATCTATTTACTTACAATGAGAAAGATGTAGAAAATATAAAAAAAAGTTTAGGATTACCAAAAAACAAAAAGATAATATTATATGCACCAACATTTAGAGATAATCAATATCAAAATGGAAAAGGGCATACTTATAAATTAGGAATTAATTTATTAAGACTAAAAGAAAAGTTATCTGATGATTACATAATATTAATGAGACTACACTATTTAGTATCAAATGTTATAGATGTTTCACAATTTAAAAATTTTGTGTATGATGTATCTGATTATGAGGATATTAATGAATTATATGTCATAGCTGATATGCTAATAACAGATTATTCAAGTGTATTTTTTGATTATGCTAATTTGAAAAGACCAATACTATTTTATATGTATGATTTAGATGAATATAAAAATAATATAAGGGATTTTTATATTGATTTAAATGATTTGCCTGGACCTATAGTTGAGAATGAAAAAGATTTAATAAAAGATATTAGAAATATTGATAATATTTTTATAGAATACAAAGAAAATTATAAGAAATTAAATGAAAAATATAATTATTTAGATTGTGGAAAGGTAACAGAAAAAATAGTGAAGGAGTGTATCAATTGAAACTAAAAAAAGTAATAAGAAAATTGAGTAACGGTTATATTGAGAGCTGTAATTATATAAAATTTTATAAAAAATGTACAATAAATGAAAAGATAATTTTATTAGAATCACAGCAAGGAAAAGAATATAATGGAAATATATATTATATTGCTAAAGAATTAGCTACCAATGATGAATATAAAGATTATAAAATATATATGTCTATAATAAAAAATAAAAAAGAAGAAGCAAAAAAATTTTTTTATAATAAAAATATAGAAAGAATTAATTTTATAGAAACGAATACAAATAAATATTATAAAATTATTTCTTCAGCAAAGTATTTAATAAATGATAATACTTTTTTACCATTTTTTATAAAAAAAGAAGGACAAGTATATTTTAATACATGGCATGGAACTCCACTAAAAAGTTTAGGAAAAGAGATAAAAAATGATTTTCATAATATTGGGAATACTCAGAGAAATTTTCTAATGGCTGATTATTTATTATATCCTAATGAATATACAAGAGATCATATGCTAGAAGATTATATGATTACAAACTTATGTAATGGAAATAAAGTTCTTTTAGAAGGATATCCACGTAATACAGCATTTTTTGATGATGAAATGAGAGAAAAAATAAGAAAAGAATGTTCTCTAGAAAACAAACAAATAATTGCATATATGCCAACTTGGAGAGGAACTTTAAATGGTCAGAATAGTAATATTCAAGCAATGAATTTAGAATATATTTTTGAAGAAATGGATGAAAGATTATCAGACAATCAAATTTTCTATGTTAATTTGCACCCGATTGAAAAGGCGACAGTAGATTTTTCAAAATATAAAAAAGTTAAGCCATTTCCATCAGAGTATGAAACTTATGAATTTTTAAATATAGCAGATGAATTAGTAACAGATTATTCAAGTGTATTTTTTGATTTTTTAAATACAGGAAAGAAAATAATTTTATATACATATGATAAAGAGTCATATTTGGCAGACAGAGGGTTGTATATGAAATTAGAAGATTTGCCATTTCCAATTGTTGAAAATATAAGAGATCTGATAAAAGAAATTAATAAGGAAAAACAATATGATGATAGCAAATGTATAGAAATGTTCTGTAAGTATGATAAAAAAGATTCAACTAAAAAATTATGCGAACAAATTATAAAAAATAAGAAAACAGATATAAAAGTTGAAGAGATTAAAGGAAATGGAAAGAAGAACATATTTATTTATGGAGGCAGATTAGCTTGTAATGGAATAACTACATCATTAAAAAACCTTATAATGTCAATTGATAGAAGCAAAAATAATTACTATATAATTGTTGATACTAATGCAATAAAGCAAGATTTAAATCAATTAAAAGAATTGTCAAAATATGTGGATTATATTACTACTAAAGGTAGAATGAATTTAACATTGCTACAAAAAGTGTTATTTTATTTATATAAACATAAAATGATTAGCACAAAATTATATTTAAAATTTACAAAAGAAGCATATCAATTCGAAATTAAGAGAATATTTGGTAATGTTAATGCAGATACTGTAATACAATTTACAGGATATGGATACAAAAAAATAATATTATTTAGTGAATTGAATTGTAATAAAGTAATATATGTACATAGTGATATGTATAAAGAAGCAACGATTAGAAAGAATATTAGTTTAGATGTCTTAAAATATGCATATAATAAATATGACAAATTAGCATTGGTTACAGAAGATTTAATAGAGCCTACTAAGAAATTTATAAATATGCCAGAAAAATTTTATATTACTAGAAATATTATAGATTATAATAGGATTATAAAATTGTCAAAATTAGATGTTGCTTTTGATGATAAAACAGTTTGCAATGTTGATATAAATAAATTAAATGAAATTTTGAATAGTAAGAATAAAAAATTCATAACTATTGGAAGATTTTCTAAAGAGAAAGGACATGAAAGATTAATAAATAGTTTTGAAAGACTATGGAAAAAAGATAATTCAGTATATCTAATTATAATTGGAGGACATGGTGTTGAGTATAATAATATTTTAAATCAAGCAGAAAATTCCATTTGTAAAAATAATATAATCATTATAAAATATGTAAGTAATCCATATGCAATATTAAAAAAATGTGATTATTTTATACTACCTTCTTTTTATGAGGGATTTGGAATTGTTATTGCAGAAGCAGATATACTAGGAAAACCAGTAGTAACAACTAATATAGTTGGTACATCAAAATTTATGCAACAACATGGAGGAACATTAGTTGAAAACTCAGAAGAAGGAGTATATAAAGGACTAGAATTATTATATGAAAACAAAGTAAAACCTATGAATGTAAATTTTGAAGAATATAACGAACAAGCAGTTGAAGAATTTGAGAAACTATTAAATTAATTGTAAATATAATTAAAATTTATATAAAATATTATAAAAATAGGAGGAAGTATTATGAAAAGAATTTTAACATATGGAACATTTGATTTGTTACATTATGGCCATATCAGATTATTACAAAGAGCAAGGGCATTAGGAGATTATTTAGTAGTAGCACTTTCTACAGATGAATTCAATGCAAGTAAAGGAAAAAAGGCATATCATAATTATGAAACAAGAAAGAAAATGTTAGAAGCAATAAGATATGTTGACTTAGTAATACCAGAAGAATGTTGGGAGCAAAAAATATCAGATGTTCAAAAATATGATATAGACGTAGTAGTTATGGGGAGTGACTGGGCAGGAAGTGACAAATTTGACTATTTAAAAGATTATTGTGAGGTTGTTTATCTAGATAGAACAGAAGGAATCTCAACAACTAAAATAAAGAGAGATTTAGGCTTACAAGAGCCAGTAAATGGTATTAATCAAATACCTGAAACAAAACAAAAGGAGAATAAATAATATGCATAGTATTGTTGAAATACTAAAGGATCACATTCAGTATAGGCAACAAATATTTAAACTAGCAAAAGCGGACTTAATTAAAACATATAGAGGAGCTGCTTTAGGATGGGCTTGGGCAATTATCAAGCCTGCAGTTACAATATTTGTTTATTGGTTTGCGTTTTCTATTGGATTAAGAGCTGGAAAAGATGTAAATGGATATCCATTTTTCCTTTGGTTAATATCTGGGGTTGTGCCTTGGTTTTATATGAGTGATATGTTAACTGGAGGTACAGAATCAATAAGAAAATATAGCTATTTAGTAACGAAAATGAAATTTCCAGTTTCAACAATTCCAACATTTGTAAGCATTTCAAAGTTCATGGTACATATAATTTTACTTACAATAGTATTATTAATTTTTATAGGAATGGGATATTTTCCAGATTTATACATTCTACAATTACCATTTTATATGCTTTTAAATTTTATATTTTTTACAACATTTGCTCTATTCTCATCATTATTAGCATCAATGAGTAAAGATTTTGCAAATTTAGTAAAGTCTTTTGTTACAGCAGTATTTTGGCTATCTGGAATTATATTTAATATAAATACTATAAGTATACCATGGTTAAAATCATTATTAATGATTAACCCTGTTACATTTTTAATAGAAGGATATAGAAATTGTTTTATTAATCAAGTTTGGTTTTGGGAACAACCTAAAAGACTTATGTATTTTGGAATAATATTACTAGTATTAATCATATTGGCAATTTGGACATATAGAAGATTAAGAAAAGAAATTCCAGATGTACTTAACTAATAATATTAATTATTATTAAGACAGTAAATAAATAAGAAAGGATAAAATCTTAATGAAAAAAAAAGAAATTGTAATTAAATTTGATCATGTTACAAAAATGTACAAGCTTTTTAAGAATGATAAAAGAAGATTATTACATACATTTCTCAAAAGAATTAAATATAAGGAAAAAAAAGCTGTAAATGATGTCTCTTTTTCAATAGCAAGAGGGGAGGCTGTTGCTCTATTAGGTAAAAATGGTGCTGGAAAATCAACGATCTTAAAAATGATAACAGGTGTAGCTTTTCCGACAAGTGGAAATATTACTGTAAACGGAAGAGTTAGTGCATTACTTGAGCTTACTTCTGGATTTGATCCTGAATTTACAGGAAGGGAAAATATTTATTTAAAAGGACAATTATTAGGATTAAAAGATAGCGAAATAAGAGAACTAGAACAAGAAATAATAGACTTTGCTGAAATTGAAGAGTATATAGACCAACCAGTAAGGACATATTCAAGTGGTATGAAAGCTAGACTTGGTTTTTCAATCAATGTTAATATCAGACCTGAAATACTAATAGTTGACGAAGCTTTAAGCGTTGGTGATGAGGAATTTAAAAATAAGTGTACAAAAAAAGTAAATGAAATTGTTAATAAAGATGAGGTAACATTATTGTTCGTTACACATTCTACTGTTATGGCTAAGGAATTTTGCAATAGAGGAATAGTTATGCAAAATGGAAAAAAGACTTTTGATGGAGACATTGATGAGGCTATTGATAAGTACAAGAAAACAGTGAAGAAAATATAGGGAGAAAACTAATGCTAATTATTGTAATTATATTTTTTGTTCTAATTATTAGCAGAATAAAATTTGTTAATTATAATGATGAATATATAAGCAGAGAAACAACTAAAAAAATAAATGGAATATTTGTATTTTTAGTTATATTAAGGCATTTTTCAAGCTATATAGAATTAACTGGTGCATTAAAAGAAACATATGAAGTATTACAAAAATTTTTAGGGCAACTAATAGTGGCTACATTCTTATTTTATTCTGGTTATGGGATATTAGAAGCAATAAAAAGCAAAAAAGATAAATTTATTAATTCATTGCAACTAAGAACACTTAAGTTATTAATACATTTTGATATAGCAGTTGCCTTATTTGCAATACTTGGAGTATTACTAGAAAAAAATTATCCTTTATCCCGAGTACTATTATCATTTACGGGATGGAATAGTATAGGAAATAGTAATTGGTATGTATTCGCCATATTAATATTATACATATTAACATTTTTAGTATTCAAAATATTTAATAAAAAAGATAATAAATATATTATAAGATGTGTTATATTTTTGTTTGCATCAATAGCTTTTGTGTATATATTAAAATATGTTAAAGATGGCAAACAAACATGGTGGTATAATACTATTCTATGTTATGCAGCAGGAATGTTTTATTCATTATTTAAAAATAAGATTGAAGATACCTTAAAGGGACATTCAATCAGATGGGGGATATCTCTTATTATATTATTGTTAATTTTTGTTTTTGCGAAGAGATATAGAAGTCATTTATCAATGTATGAATTGCATGCAATAGTATTTGCTTTAATTATCACACTTTTGTCAATGAAGATAATAATAAATTCTAAAATGCTGACATTTTTAGGAAATCATATATTTAGTATATACATATTACAACGAATTCCTATGATTATTGGTGAAAGAATAGGGTTAGCAGATCTTAATATATATGTATATTTTATATTTTCATTAGTGTTTACAATTATAATAGCTTGTACATTTGATTATGTTACAGGTAAACTAGATAAATTTCTATTCGGAAGAAAAAAGACAAAATTATTGAATTGTGCACAGAACAATCAGTAAGAATATATGAAGGTGATTACTATTAATTTATTAGCAGCTATAATAGTATTTAATATATTAATATTTATATATCAAATTATAATTGAAATATTTTCTGCTATTTTTAGAATAGAAGGGATACAAATAGATAAAGCAAGATTTCAAGTTATCTCTATACTTACTGGTACAGGATTTACAACTAGCGAAAGTGAATTAATGCTTTCTACTAAAAGAAGAAGAAAACTGACTCAAATAATGATTCTATTTAGTTATATATTTAATATTTCAATAGTATCTACAATAGTAAACATATTTATTTCAACAAATAATACAAGTTTTATTGAGGTTATGATAGGTGCAGGACTTACTATTATAAATATAATTTTATTGATCTGCTTAAATAAATCAACAAGGATTAGAAAGTTATTTGATAATATAGTAATTAATATAGAGAAAAATAGAAAAAAGAAAAAAATTAATCCTATATCTATTTATGACTATTATGGAAATAAAGTAATTGCTGAAATAAGCATAACAAAATTAAATGAAAGAATAATTAATTTAGATACAGAAAAATTAAAAAAAGATTACGATATACAACTTTTAGTTGTAAAAAGAGGTAATGAAACGATTGTAGAAATTAATAATAACTTTAGAATAAAGGATAATGATATATTATTAGTATTTGGAAATATTAAAGTTATAAAGAAATTGTTCAAAAAAAATTCTAAATCGAATAAAAATAAATAATAAGAAAAAATAACACATTATATAGAATATGATTTCTAGTTAATGTGTTATTTTTTTAAATATTTTAACAGGTTATTAAATTTTTTATTTTTCTAACTTGTGATATACTTTTTTACCTTTTCTTAAAATAGCATATCCATCATTAAAGTCTTTATCTTCTAAAACATAATTTACATCAGTAACTTTCTCATCATTTAAAGTAATACCACCTTGATTAATTAATGTTCTTGCTTGTCCTTTTGATGGTGCCATTCCAGCAATTATAATTGCTTCTAATATAGAAATATTTCCATCTATTTTTGATGTTGGCATATTCTCTAAAGAACCTTGTCCTTCAAATAATGCTTTAGATGCTTCTTCAGCTTTTTTTGCTTCTTCTTCACCATGAATTAATTTAGTAATTTCAAATGCAGCTATTTTTTTAGCTTCATTTATTTGTTCGTCTTTTAAACTTGCTAAACGATTTACTTCTTCCATTGGTAAGAAAGTAAGTAAAGAAAGTACTGTTTTAACATCTGCGTCATCAATATTTCTCCAATATTGATAGAATTCATATGGAGAAGTTTTACTGCTATCAAGCCATAAAGCTCCTTTTTCAGTTTTACCCATTTTCTTTCCTTCTTTAGTAGTAAGAAGTTTAAAAGTTAAACCAAATGAATCTGAATGACCAATTCTTCTTATTAAATCAACACCACCTAAAATGTTTGACCATTGATCATTTCCGCCCATTTGAAGTTTACATCCATATGTATTATATAAATGTAAAAAGTCATATGATTGCATAAGCATATATCCAAGTTCAAAGAAAGTTAAACCTCTTTCCATTCTTTGTTTATAGCATTCTGCTGCAAGCATTTTATTTACAGAAAATAGTGAACCTATATCTCTCATAAATTCAACAAAATTAAGATCTAATAACCAATCAGCATTATTAACTATAATTGCACCATTATCACCTTCAAAACTTACAAATTTAGAAAGTTGTTTTTTAAAACACTCTACATTATGATTAATTTCTTCTCTTGACATCATTCTTCTCATATCTGTTTTTCCAGATGGATCGCCTATAGTGGCAGTACCACCACCAATTAAGATTATTGGTTTATGACCAGCTTTTTGCATATGACTTGCTACCATCATTGAAACAAAGTGTCCAACATGTAAGCTATCTGCTGTTGGATCAAAACCTATATAAAATGGAATTTGTTTGTTGTCTAAAACATCTTTTATTTCTTCATGAGTTATTTGTTCTATATAACCTCTTTCCATAAGTTCTTCAAAAATTCTTGACATAAAATCATTCCTCCTAAATTAAATATATATTTAAAATATTTTATATAAATTATAAATATTTATAGTTGTTATTTTTAATTTTGGAGCATCAGCCCCAAAATTTTTTCATTCTATCTATGCCATCTTGTTCCCATATAATTAAACGTAACTCGTTCGATATTTTATCTAAAAGCTCTTCTTCTTTTTTAAAGAGATTGACATTAGAAGCAGAATATAAAATACCAAGCTCTGACTCTATTTTATCAATATATTGAAATGCATCACGAATTATGAATATGAACAATCCAGCTAAATCCTTTTCAATTGGAATATGCAAAGGAGTTCTCAGACCTAAGCGTCTAATATGAACTATTCCTGTATTGGAAAAGTCATTGTTATTATATGCTTCTTTAAAAGGTGTATATAGCCTTTTCAATGAGTCTAATGTGTGCCAAAGCCGTATCCATACTAATGCGATTTTAATAGCTTTTCGAATTAAAAATAAGCAGGTCACAATGATGAAAACAACAAAGAATGAATGTAACATAAAACCTCCTCAAAGTTTGAAAAAATTTATTAATAGCTACTTATAAAATTATACAACGACTAAGAAAAAAAAGCAATATGCTTTATTACATACTTAATATTATGGAATACATAAGAAAAAATACTAAAACTAGAATACAAATTTAGTTGACAAAAATTAGTAAAATCAATATAATTATTGCAGGAAAATAGAGGAGAAAATTGGAGAATTTTATGGAAGACAGAAAGAAATACATTAGAAATTTTAGTATAATTGCACATATTGATCATGGAAAGTCAACTTTAGCAGATAGATTAATAGAAATGACAGGAGCTCTTTCTAGCCGTGAAATGGAAAGTCAAGTTTTAGATAATATGGATATAGAAAGAGAAAGAGGAATTACAATAAAATCTCAAGCTGTAAAAATGATGTATAAAGCAAAAGACGGACGTGAATATGAACTTAATTTAATAGATACTCCAGGACATGTTGATTTTAATTATGAAGTATCAAGAAGTTTAGCTGCATGTGATGGAGCAATTTTAGTTGTTGATAGTACACAAGGTGTAGAAGCACAGACTTTAGCAAATGTATATTTAGCAATAGATAATAATTTGGAAATCTTACCGGTTATAAATAAGGTGGATTTACCAAATGCAAGACCTGATGAAGTAAAAGCAGAAATAGAAGATATTATAGGAATACCAGCTCAGGATGCTCCATGTATCTCTGCAAAAACAGGACTAAATGTAGATCAGGTGCTAGAAAGAATAGTATCTGATTTGCCAGCACCAACAGGTGATGAAAATGCACAGCTTAAATGCTTAATATTCGATTCTATATATAATGACTATAAAGGTGCTATTGCATATGTTAGAGTAAAAGATGGAACAGTAAAAGTTGGAGATGAGATTATGCTTATGTCTAATAAAAAAACTTTTACAGTAACAGAAGTAGGATATTTTGAACCTGGATCATATAATCCATGTGATATATTACAAGCTGGAGAAGTTGGATATATTGCAGCAAGTATAAAAAGCTTATCAGATATTAGAGTTGGTGACACAATAACATTAAAAAACAGACCAGCACCTGAACCATTACCTGGATATAAAAAAGTAAATCCAATGGTATATTGTGGTATATATCCAATAGATGGTAGTGATTATGAGAATTTAAAAGTAGCTTTAGAAAAATTAAAACTAAATGATGCAGCTTTAGAATATGAACCAGAATCATCTGGAGCTTTAGGTTTTGGATTTAGATGTGGATTTTTAGGACTTCTTCATTTAGAAATAATAGAAGAAAGATTAGATAGAGAATTTGACTTGGGATTAATTACAACATCTCCATCAGTTATATATAAAGTTCATAAAACAGATGGTGAAGTTATTGAATTATATAATCCATCAGATTTACCTCCTACAAGTGAAATATCATATATGGAAGAACCTTTTGTTACAGCAGAAATATTAACACCTAAAGAATTTGTTGGTAATATAATGGAAATATGTCAAAATAGACGTGGTATATATATTGATATGAAATATCTAGATGAAAATAGAGTTACATTAATTTATGAGATGCCATTAAATGAAATAATATATGATTTTTTCGACCAATTAAAATCAAAAACAAAAGGATATGCTTCATTTGATTATGAATTTAAAGAATATAAAAGATCTGATTTAGCTAAATTGGACATACATGTAAATGGAGAAAGTTTAGATGCTCTTTCATTTATTGTACATAAAAGTAACAGTTATGAAAGAGGAAGAAAAATGGTAGAAAAATTAAAAACAGTTATACCAAGGCAATTATTTGTAATTGCAATTCAAGCTGTTATAGGTGGAAAAGTTATTGCAAGGGAAACAATATCAGCACTAAGAAAAGATGTACTAGCTAAATGCTATGGAGGAGATATTACAAGAAAGAAGAAACTTTTAGAGAAACAAAAACGTGGTAAAAAGAAAATGAGACAAATAGGAAATGTAGAAATACCACAAGAAGCATTTTTATCAATACTAAAATTAGATGATGAATAAAAGAGGAACCATAAAGTGAAAAGATTAGTTTTGTGTGGGAGTAGAACATTTAAAGATTATATAATAAACATAGGAAGAGATTTAGAAAAAGCAGGATTTGAGGTAGTAATTCCAAAAGAATTTTTTGTACCAATGCCCAAAAGAGAACATTCAATGCTTCATTTTTCAGAAATTCAAAATGAAAGGACAGACTATGTACTAATTATAAATGAAGAAAAGAATGGAAAGAAGAATTATATTGGAGCAAATAGTTTTGCAGAAATAGCAATGGGATTTTACTTCGGAAAAAAGGTGTTCTTAAAAAATGATATATATGAACCTTATGCAGATGAATTAATCGGATGGGGAGTAATACCATTAAAGGGTCATTTGGAAAATATAGAAAAATAAAAAATGCAAAAGGCGGAAGGGAGTAAAATGGAAAAAGAGTATCAAGATCAAGTAGAAGGAAGAAATGCAGTACTTGAACTTCTGGAATCTGATAGAGATATAAATAAAATATATATATCAGATGGAGAAAAGCATGGTTCTATAAACAAGATTATAGCATTGGCAAAGCAAAAAAAGGTTATAATAAATGAAATAAGTAGAGCAAAACTAAATCAAATGTCTCAAACAGAAAACAATCAAGGCGTTATAGCTATTGTTCCGCCATTTGAATATTGTGATATAGATGATATATTAAATACTGCAAAAGAAAGAAATGAAAATCCATTTGTTCTAATTTTAGATGGAATAGAAGACCCACACAACTTAGGTTCAATTATTAGAACTGCAGAAACAGCTGGAGTACATGGAATAATAATTCCAAAAAGGCGAGCAGCTGGGGTAAATAGTACGGTATCGAAAGTATCTGCAGGAGCAGTAGCATATATGAATATAGCTAGAGTAAATAATATAAATGATGCCATTAACTATTTAAAAGAAAATGATATATGGATTTGTGGAACAGACATAGATGCAAAAAATTACTATTATAACGAGGATTATACTGGAGGAATTGGGATAGTAATAGGAAATGAAGGAAGCGGAATGGGAAGATTAGTTAAGAAAAATTGTGATTTCTTAGTCAAAATTCCGATGAAAGGGAAAGTTACATCCTTAAATGCATCAGTTTCAGCAGGTATCATAATGTATGAAGTTGTTAAACAAAGAAATGTAAATAAAAAACATATTTAGGAGGTCAAACAGATGACAAAGAAAAAAATATTAATGATAGTAATACCAGTTGCAGCAATTGTGATAATAGGAATTATTTTTGCAATTCTATTTTTTGCAACAGATATCTTCAAATCAGATGAAGAGCAATTTTGGACATATATGGCACAAAATGAAGATATAACTACAGTCTTAGAAAATGATAAATTAGCAGCACAAACAGATTTTAAATCTGGAAATTCATATAATTCAACAGGAAATTTTACTTTTTCATTAACTCAAGGAGAGAACAGTTCAAAAACATTTAATGTAGTAACAACAGCAAGACACGATATAAATAATGGTAGAACATATGCTGATGCCACATTAAAAAATGGTGATATAGATTTATTTAATGTTTCATTTATAAAAAATCAAGATGCAACTAATGGAGATATTTATGCAATAAAATCAAGTGATGTTGTTGATGCGTATGTTGGATTTAGAAATGCGGGATTAAAACAATTAGCTGCAAAATATAATATTTCTACAGATGTTGTACCAGATACAATTAATATAGATGATTATACAAATGTTTTTGATTTAACAGATGAACAAAAACAACATATATACGATACTTATCTACCTATAATACAAAATAATATAAGTAAAGATAACTACGCAAAAACAAATCAAGACGTACAAATAGATGGAGAAACATATAATGCTAATGTATATGCAGTACAATTTACAGGAGACCAATTAAAACAAATTATAATAGATTGTTTAAATACATTAAAAACAGATACAGAAACAATGGTTTTAATCAGTAATAAGGCATCAACATTAAACATGGGTGTAGAATACACTGATATGACAAACCTTACTATGAAAATCAACAATTTAATAGAAACTATTAATAATTCAGACCTTTCAAACAATACTACTACAATATATGTATATGAAAATTACGATGAAACAATAAGAACAGTTGTGGATATAGAGAACTTTATAGAAATAACATATGACAGAATAAATAGTAAACAAATACTTACAATAGATTATACACAAGGAAGCCTTGAAACAATAATTGATACAACTAGCATGACACAAAGTTCAAATAATATATTAGGAAATGATAATACTTTAGATACTACATCTGAAGCAACAATAAATGATACAAATACTGATTCAAATATAATGTTAGAAAATTTAACAACTACAGAAAATGCAGTTGATAATGTAGAAACATCTAATACAGCAAATGTAGTTGATGATACTAATGTAATAGATTTAAATGCAGCAGAAACTACAAATGGACAAGAAAATGCAACAGTAACTAGATTAGTTATAACTAAAACAGCTAACGACCAAAACACAAGTAACAATATAACAATAATTCCGGACTTAAATGATGAATCTACAAATAATATTAGTATAACATATGATATGAGTGCTGTGGCAAATGATACAATAAACAACTCATATAATATAACAATATCAACAAATGATATATTAACAGGAAGTAGTAGTACAACAACAATTGATTATACAACAAATACAGTAAGAGCAGATCAAGTTGAAGAAATACAAGAATTAACAGATTCTAATGCAGTAATAGCAAACAATTATGATGCCAACCAATTTACAGCATTTATGAATCAATGGATTACAGCATTTAGTCAAGTATTAACAGAAAAAATGGCAACAATAGGAATGGGAGATGAATCAGGAGTTTTAGCCGAGCAAACAGACAATCAAGAAGGCGAGCAAACAACACAAAATGAGGCTGATACTACAGACCAATGAATAGGAACAATTGAAATCCCCGTAAGTAATATAAAGTATAGGATTTCAAAAGAGATAACAGTAGAAAATATGGAAAAAGCTATTGTTATGATATATCCAAGTGATCCATCTAAACTAAATGAACCAGGCAATATAGTTTTAGCAGGACACAATTATGGAGATGGCAAACTTTTTGCTAATAATAAAAATTTAAAAAATGGAGACAAAATAATAATATCTGATGAAAAAGGAAGAACGATTACGTATGAAGTATATGATAAATTTACTACTGATCCATCAGATACAGAATATATGTCAAGAAGCACAAATGGAAAAAGAGAAATTTCATTATCAACATGTACAGATGATGAAGTAAATAGAACTATAGTACTTGCAAGAGAAGTACAGGAGTAAACATATATCAAAAAAGTTAAAACGTTAATGTAAAATCGATAAATAACTTAACAGATAGGTTAATAGATAAGTCAATAGGATAATTAAAGTTAAAAAAATAAAAAAATTTAATAAAACTATTGACTTGCTTGATTTAAAATGGTATTATATTTACCAGCTTCTGAGAAGCTGTTTTTTTAGAAAAAAATTAGCGACAATTTACGACTAAAAACGACATAAAAAATTTGCATAAATTTTTTGAAAAAAGTTCAAAAAAAGTATTGACAATTAAATGTGAATTGTGCTAAAATAAATCTTGTCGTCGGGAGACCGATTGAGAACAAAAAAAGCACATTGAAAAGTAAACAATAAACTTTGAGAAACCAATAAAGCGGTAGTAAATCTACCAAAAAGAATAAATACGCAAAAGCGTAAAAAATAGAGCTAAAAACTTTAGTTAAAACTGATATGTAATTGTATAGCAATATACAAATATATATACCATTAACATGAGAGTTTGATCCTGGCTCAGGATAAACGCTGGCGGCGCACATAAGACAT
>CALXNM010000022.1 GCA_944389745.1 uncultured Clostridia bacterium
TTATGAAAATACCAAGAAAATTTTAAATGAAATAAAATTAGAATTGCCAGATACTCCAGATATTACAGATATTAAAATAAATAGGTTGTCAAAGAAAAGAGATGAGAAAATATTAGAAGAAATTATAAGACCTAAAGATTATTTAATTAAGGAATTATACAAAGATAATTTATCACTGCATAAAGAACTATCAAAACAATCAAAGGTTATTGATGAAGCTGAAAAATATCAAAAAGAACGAGATAAAATTCTTGCTGATAATGAAGAATTACACAATACTGTAAAACATTTAGAACACGAATATAAACTAAAAAACAATAATCTTGATTTTGATTTTAGAAATAGAAAAAGAGAGTTAGAGGAAGAATTTGAAGAAAGAACTTTTAATTTAGAATATGAATATAAAGGAAAATATCATAAATTAGAAAAAGAAAATAATCATCTTCATAAAATTATAGATAAATTTTATTTTGCTATTGATAAATTTATAGAATGGATTTGTCAAAAATTTAGTTTAGGCGATTCAAAAGAACTTGTTAATAATTTTGAGAAAGACACTAATATTTCTCTTGATCCAGAACTACAAATAAAAAAAGAAGAAATAGAAAAAGAATGGGATTTAGAGTTATAATCATATAAAAATCTCTACTATTCTTTGTAGAGATTTTTTCATTTTAATATAACTATTACATATAAGTAAATTACAATTTCATTAATCTTTTTAGAATTTTATCTTTTGGAGTAAAAACCATATATTTTATAAAATATTTTTGTATTGGATTAAAAAAAACATCTAATAATAAAATATCTTTTATTTTAAATTTAATACCTTTATTTTCTAGATAATCACAAGTAAATAATTTACATGGGAGACATTTAGCATCACAAGTATAGCTTTCTTTATTTAAATATTCACATAAAACTAATTTTGAAAATGGGCCCAATGCTTTATGTTTAAAATGATGACAACATCCTGTAGTAGATGATGTGTTTCTTTTTTCTCCACATTTATTATTTTTGAAATCACATAGATTCTTCCCATAAAAATAACCATCCAGATAATTACATACTGTATCATATATATAATTATATCTTTCATATCTTGTTTTATAAAATATAGCATTAATTCCAGAAATAAAGTCTTTATGTTTTAGATTACTTTCATTAAAATTGGTTGCATATGCAATTATTTTTTTTTCTTTTTCTGTTATTCCAAATTCTTTGTTTATGATCTTTGCCACGTTTTTTACTCGTAATAAATTTTTTAGTATTCTTTTATAATCCCTTATATTAAATTTATCAAAATCTATTCTTAATACTATATTTTTGCTTTTTAACACTTTTATTAAACTTAGATGACATATATCTACAGTATTAACAGGTATTTCATTATTTCTATTAAGTATTTCTATATAATAGCTATTATCTAATTCTATAATGTTGTTCATAATTTTATTCCTCTCTTTTTTTTAGAAAGAGGTCTGGAAACTTTCCAGACCTCCCTTGGATTGTGTTCCCTAATAGGAAACTGGGCACTGCTTAGTCTTTGTTGTGATAGAGCTGACCATCGTTGGAGCTATCGTTATTGATACGATAATCGCCATCGCCAGTAACATAGCCTACACGATTGTCATTTCCGTCATAGACGTCTCCGTTTTTAGAATATCCACCAGGATAATCATTGCGGAAGTCTTGGCTGTCTTTCCATGACATAATAGTGTCCTCCTTTCATGTATTTATAGTGCTTTTGCACTACATAAGTATATTATAGTACGATTTTATGTAAATGTCAAGAATTTCGGTAAAATTTCTCAATATTTCAAAATTTTTACAATTATTTTTTTTCATCTTTATTTTTATTTCTACTTTTATATACATTTGCTTGATTTCTACATTGACTAGTATCATATTCAGCTTTTGGATTTTTAGCATAAAATACTTTACCACAATGTTTACAAATCTTTATTGGATTTTGTTCACTGCAAAGCATAAAACCAAAAGCCATATCTAATGCTTGTTTCAATGAATTTGGTTGCCAAGCAATTTCAGGAGTGTTCCCATATGTATTAATTCTAAATGGTATTCCAGAGAAATAATAGTTATGTATAGTTTCCTTTGCTACATATTCATCAAAATCATATATATTCTCATTTTTTAAATCCATTGCTTTTTTAAATATGTTATACATCTTTTTTGCATAGTCTACAATCCAGTCAATTTTTTCACAATAAAAACTAGAGTAAATTAACTGATTTTCAATTGATGAACGACTTAACATTTTTTGCAGGTCTGAATTTGTTTCTATTTTTACCTTACCGTTTGTTACTGTATAACTCATTTCATCGTTAGTCGCAAATGGAAAGAATAATTCAAAATAATCTTTAGCCTTAATAGTACGATTTTTACTAATAAAATTATCTTCTTTTAAGGTTATTTCATCATTTAATAAAAAGTCTTTACTAGTTGGTGCTTCAACCATAAAACCTAATAATCCATATCTTTCTGCAAATGTAGTAGCAAATGTAAATTTAGTTGGCTCATTATCAAGATCTGAACAAACCTTTCCCATATTTAATAAATCAACAAGCGCGCTATCTATTTTACTAAACATATCATATACATCTCTAATATTCATTGATGCTTCAGGATTTGGCACAAGATAATATTCTGTTCCCTTAAATTTCCCTTGATAGCCACCATATCTCATATATGAATATGGACTACTACTTTTAAAATTAAATTCCATAATTTACATCTCCTCAAATTTTTTTTAAAATTTTTTAAGTAATATATTGACATATTACAATTATTACTTTATAATAATATCAAATATTAATAATTGAAATATAATAATATATTACAATAATTAATATAAAATGTCAATAGCTACAACTTTATAAAAAATATGTAGACAAAAATTTTACCGAATTAATTGAAAGGTTGTGATTAGCATAGATAACAAGAATTATATATTAGATAGATATTATAATGAACATACAAAACCTACTATTATTGCAAAAGAATTAAATGTTAATCCATCTTATATTACTAAAGTTGTTAAGTCTGATTCGAGATATTTTCAAGAAAAAGAATATAGAACTAATATTGGTAAAGAAAATCGTAAAATTGCTAAACGAGAATGGATTAGAAAAAAAAGACAAAATGAAGCTGATAAAGAGTTGTATGAATTTGTTAAGCAACAACATATTGAAGCAAGTAAAGAACTATCTTATACTACAGAAATAAGCGATTTAGCATATAGAAAATGGAATCCTAGTGCATATCACAGAAATAGTAAGGGTAATTTAGTTATAGATAGAAAACTAAAAGTTGGCTCAGATGTTCCTAAATCAATAAATATGAATATAAAAATACCAACACAGAAATACAAGAAAAAGTATTGTTATAGTATTTAATTAGTCCTATTGCAGAATAGGTCTTTTTTATTTTGAATTTTAGCAAAGGAGGTATAAAAATATGGCTGACATGAAAGAAACCTATACTTTAATGTTTACAGACTACCCAGACATTGTTAATCTTGTGCAAATGAGAAAAATGTTAGGTGGTATTAGTAATACTCTTGCATATCGTATGTTAAGAGAAAAGAAAATTAAAAGTAAAAAAGTTGGCAGAGAATATAAAATTCCTAAAGTTAATGTTATCAAATATATGATGGCAGAACAGTAGGAATTTTTTTCTTATCATGGTATAATACACAAAATATCAATGATAAGTTAAATATAAACTGTTACAACGGAAAGGAGTAAAATGATAACAGGTAGCTTACAGAAAAAGAAAGGTCTTTATTATGCTGTTTTAAATTTATATGATGACTATGGAAAAAGAAAACCGAAATGGATTCCAACAGGTTATACTATAAAGGGCAATAAGAAAAAGGCTGAAGAAAAATTAGAACAATTTAAAATTGAATATGAACAAAAGTCAAAAATAAAATTAAGAGATCCAAATATTTATGATAAATACCAAAACATTCTCTTTTGTGATTATATGCTGGAATGGCTAGAAAAACAAAAAGGAAAAGTTGAACAAACAACTTATATTGGCTATGAACAAGTTATTAAAGGGAGATTATACAAATACTTTAAAGCAAAGAAAATAAAATTAGTTGATTTAAAACCTAAACATATTCAAGATTTCTTTGATTTGCTTTTTAGCGAAGGACTATCTAGCAATACTATAAAACATTATAGGGCTAATATTAGTAAAGCATTAAAAGGAGCAGTTATCAATGAAATAATTGATAGTAATCCTGCTACTAAATTAGAGTCAATCAAAACAAAGGAATACACAGCTGATTATTATACACAAGATGAATTATTAAATCTAATGGAAATTATAAAAACTACACCTATTGAACTACCAGTAATTATTGCAGGTGTATATGGATTAAGGCGTGAAGAAGTTATAGGTATTAAATGGAATGCTATTGATTTCAAAGCTAAAACATTAACAATTAGACATACAGTAGGACGTGGAAAAATTGATGGTGTTACACAATTCATTTTCAAAGATAGAGCAAAAAGTGATTCTGGTTATAGAACTTTACCTTTATTTGATTTTATTGCTGATTTATTAAACACTTATAAAGATAAGTATGAAGAATATAAAAAGTTTTATGGTAATACTTATTGCAATGATTATAAAGAATATATTTGTTTAATGGAAAATGGAGAATTAATGAAACCTGGATATGTAACTCAAACTTTTAGTAAAATACTAGAACAAAATAATCTAAGGCATATAAGGTTACACGACTTAAGACATAGTTGTGGTACTTTGTTAATTCAAAATGGAGTACCAGTTAAAGATATACAAATATGGTTGGGTCATTCTAATTTTCAGACTACATTAAGATATGCACATGCTGATATAGAAAATAAAAGAATTTCTGCAAGTGTTATTAGTGATAAACTTGCATTAGATACAAAAGATACAAAAAAAGAACAAATTACCGAACTTGCACTTTAGGTAATCTGTTTTACAAAATACATCTCTAACTATTTATAAAAATTCTAATTTTGGAAAAGTGTTAGAACTTTTGTTAGAACTTTGCACTATTTTTATAATTAAAACCTCAAGCTTAATCTTACGAAACACTTGAGGTTCTAATGGTGCAGATGGCCGGAATCGAACCGGCACGGTTTATTCAACCGCAGGATTTTAAGTCCTGTGCGTCTGCCAGTTCCGCCACATCTGCATTTCTTTGAACTGACAAGTGTTATTTTACTACTTTTATATGCCTTTTGTCAAGCCCTATTTAGAAAAAATTTTATCTTTTTGAGTTAAAAAGAAAAAGAAAACAAAATAATAACTACTAATAATTATTTGCTCTCTTTTTCTTCATCATCTACAATTGTTAATAAATCATCAAATGAACAGTTTAATGTCTTCACAAATCCGTTCTAAATATTTATAGCTAATAGATTTTTTTCCACCTTTTATAGCCTTATTTAAATTATATAATGAAATATCCATTTGATCACAAAGCCATGATTTGCTTTTTCCTCTTTCTTTTAAAATTTTTCCAACATTTATTTGTATCACGAAAGTATTCTCCTATTCATATTTTGTTTATTTTATACTAACGTAAAGTACAAAAATAGCACTTGCAAGTGTCCTCTCTACTATGATATAATTTACGAAAATAAATATGAAAGGGGAATGTTATATGGAAAACAACACTGTACAAGCCAAGAAACCTATTTACAAAAGTAAATGGTTTATTTTCTTAACAATATTTGTAGCAATTATCATTATAGCTTTTATTTTTAATGCCATAAAAGGTGGAGGTGAAAGAATTAATTGGACTAGCCTTACTCTTAGCAGTAAACTTCCTGAACCACCCAAACTAAATGGTGAAATATCATCCAATAGTAGCGAATCTTTAAGCCTAACTTTATATAAAATAAGTCCAAAAGATTTTAATGAATATGTACAAAATTGTAAAAATGCTGGATATACTGTAGATATAACCAACGAAATCTTAAATATTATGTATGAAGCTTTCAATGAAGAAGGTTATAAACTTTATCTTTCTTATTATGAATCTGAAAAAACTATGAAAATTAACTTGAATGAGCCAGAAACGGCCAAAATGAAAGATATTGAGTGGCCTGAAAGTGGTTTATGCTCACTTTTACCCGCTCCAAAATCTAATTTTGGTTATTTCTATAATAATAGTAGTAATTATCTTTATGTTGTAATTGGTAATACAACACCTGATGACTATGAAGATTATGTAAAAGCTTGTCAAGATAATGGATTTAATGTTGATTACAATAATAGCAATAATAACTTTTCAGCTGAAAATTCTGACGGCAACAAATTGTATTTAAATTACGCTGGAGTTAATGTAATGAAAATTACATTACATGCATCTTCTGAGAATACAGATGACACTACAGATACTAACTCTACTACTACTGACAAAGATACTACTTCTTCAACTGAAGAGGTAATAGAAGAAAAACAAAATCAACCTACAACGCCTAAAGATGAAAATAATTCTTCTAGCAACAATAAAATAGGATCAGATTTTAAAACAGCAATGGATGATTATGAAGATTTTATGGATGATTACATTGAATTTATGAATAAATATCAAAACTCTGACGGTACAGATATGAGTCTACTCTCTGAATATTCAGAATATATGAGTAAATACTCAAAAGTATGCGAAGATTTCGCAGCTTGGGAAGATAGAGATTTAAATTCTGCTGAAACAGCATATTATGTAGAAGTACAAACTAGAGTCAATCAAAAACTTTTAAATTCTTTAAATTAATTTATAAATTACATATAGTTAAAAGGACAAAAGAAAATATCTTTTGTCCTTTATTTTATTCTTCTACTTTAACAAATGAACTTTTTGGTACACCACATAATGGGCAAACCCAATCATCTGGTAAATCTTCGAATTTTACACTTTCTACTGCATCATCATAAATATAGCCGCATGCTACACATTTATATTTATTCATAATATTACCTCCTGTTTTCTTTTTTCTTGAATTATTTTATCACACTTTATTAATAACATTCAATATTTTTATTCCTAATCTTTTAATTTATTTCAATTTTACCTTTAACCTTATCAATCCAGTTTTCAATATCTTTTTGCATATTTTTTTGTAAATAATCTACTTCTAGCTTATTATGTTTCTCATTTCCGTGAAAATCACTTCCTACTGACATAAGTAGCTTATTCTTTTTAGCATAATTATATAAATATTCTACTTCTTCAAAACTCTTTGGCTCATTATATATTTCTATTCCATCAATATATGGTGCACTAGAATTTAATAATTCTTCTATATTTGAATTTTTTGTATATTTATAAGGATGTGCTAAGAAAATTTTACCACCATTTTCATGTATCACTTCTCCTAATTTTTCTATTGTAGGCCATACAATACTCATATCTATATATAGTGGAAATTTTGTATCCATAGTGCTTGCTCTGTACAAATCATTCACATTATTGATATTGTATTTTTGTAAAAATTCTTTATTTTCAGCAGCTGCTTCAAACATTCTAAAAATTGCTGCATGTGCATATTCTTCTTTTGGATTAAAAGTGATTGATGTATCTAGTTTTATGCCTAATGTTTCGCATAATTCTTCTAATTTTTTGTATATTTTTGTTTGTCTTGATTCAACTGTTCCATACTGTTCTTTAGCCCAAGCATTTACTTTATTTACATCAAATCCATAACATAGAATATCATATGTTACATTATTGATTAAAGCATCTGCTTCCATTCCATAAATAATAATTCCGCTTCCTTCTATTTTGTTGATATCTAAATCCAAATAAGCATCACATGTATTATGGTCTGTAATTGATAAATAAGATATCTCTTTCTTAAAACCTTCATTTATTATTTCATTTGTATCTAATTTTCCATCAAGTGAATATTTGGAATGAGTGTGTAAATTAAATTTTATCATTTTCATCACCTTTTCCTTTCAGCGATAGTATAGCATATATACATAAAAAAAGATATAGGTTTTCCCTATATCTTAATATGAATTCATATATTTATATATAAATCTTCAATTATTTTTTATTTACTAATTCTTTTAATGCTTTTCCTGCTTTGAATACAGGTGCTTTAGATGCTGGTATTTTTATTTCTTCTTTAGTTTGTGGGTTTCTACCTTTTCTAGCAGCTCTTTTTCTTACTTCGAAAGATCCAAATCCAACTAATTGAACTTTATCTCCTTTAACTAATGCTTCTGTTACAACATCTATAAATGCGTTTAATGTTGCTTCTGCATCTTTTTTTGTGTCTCCTGTTTTTGCTGCGATAGCTGCGATTAATTCTGATTTGTTCATTTTAATTACCTCCTATAAGATTTTCATATGTAGACCATAAACGCTATCTACTATTATCAATATTCTCCAAACTTCTAGAAAATCCTTCTTTTTTTTATTAATTTTTCCATATTCCTACTTTTATTTTTATTTTTTACACTTTTTACTGATATATTTTTAACAATTTAAGCACTTTATATATCTTTTCCCCGCATGGTAATAGCTTTATTTCTTCACTTGTGAAAGTCCTTGTAACTATTAGCATTGCAAAATATATTAGTACTGTAATTAATATTGATATTAGTATACTCATCTTTTTTGAAACTATTCCTAAAAGTATATTATATATACATATTAAAGATATCATCATAATAATCGTAGATATTATTGGTTTTATTACTCTTTTTACATTTAGTTTAATATTTATATATTTTTTCATAATTTTTATTTCTATTAAACATACTACTATGCAAGAAATAGTATTTGCAAAAGCTGCTCCATTTATTCCTCCAAGAATAAATTCATTAGGATTTATATTAAGTAAAAGAGTATTTAAAACGACTTTTACTATAACTCCAACTATTAATACGAATATTGTTATAATAGTTTTTCCTAGTCCATGTAACACGGCTGTCACATTTTGGTTTATCATGGTAAATACTATTGAAATAGCACTTATCTGTAGTAAAATTGCTCCATCTGGTTGATTTGGAAATAAAAGTTCTAGTATTGGTCTTGCAAAAAATATTATTCCTACTGCTGATGGCATTCCAATTAATACAGCCATAAGAATAGAAAATTCAATTTTTCTATTTGCATTTGAAAAATTTCCACTAGCTTTTGCAGATGAAACAGCTGGTATTAATATGCCACTGAATATATTGTTAAAGGATAACGGAAAAGCAATTATAGTATCAACTTTGCCTGTAAGTATTCCATATTGAATTTTTGCTTCTGTTTCTGTTATAAATTTTTTCAAGCCCCTTACAATAGTAATTGAATCTACATTTTTATTTATTCCTCCTATTATGGGGCCTATTGACATTGGTATTGATACTGCAAAAATGTCTTTTAATATTTTTCTTCTTCTTTGATATTTATAGTTTATACTCCTTCGAATTTCATTTCCTATCTCTTTTTTCATCATTACATAGTACTTATATAAATATATAAAACAAACTATTTCTGAAATAGTTGTAGCAATTGCTGCAGCTCCTGCCATAATCTTTGTGTTTAATCCTGTTACTCTTGCAATATATTCTACTAATACAATTGTTAAAACCGTTCTAAAGAATTGTTCTACTGTTTGAGAATTTGCTCCTACACTTAGATTTTCTCTTCCGTTAAAATACCCTTTTATAACAGATGTTATAGAAACAAAAAATATAGCTGGAGCCAATGCCTCTAAACTAAGTTTGGCTTCTGGTATTTGTATTAATGTACATGATATATATTCTGCAGATAAGTACAAAGTTATCGAACAAAAGAATCCTATCATTCCAAAAGTTACAAATGCTATTTTGAATATCTTATGTGCTCCTCTAGTATCACCTATTGCTAATTTTTCAGATACTAGTTTTGATACTGCATTTGGTATTCCTATTGAAGATAATGTAAGAAACAACGCATAAATCTGAAAAGCACTAGAGTATATTGCATTTCCTTCATCTCCGAAGCCCTGTTTATTTGTTAAATATATTTTATTAACAAATCCTATCAACTTTATAAAAATATGTGCAATAAATAGCGAGATAATATTTTTAGCAAAACTTGTACTTTTTCTTTTACTTTTTTTATTTTGATTTTTAAATAATTTTTTCATATTTAATAGTATTCTATATTTTATTTTTTATGCTCGCATTTATTTCACAAAATATGCATTTTTAAAGGTTTTTTTGCAAAAAGTATTGTTTTTTTTTCCAATTTATAAGATAATATATATGTAGTTTTTTATATTATTTGAAAGTGGTGAAATTATTGAAATATATAGATAAATTTCTTAAGTTTTTAAAAACAGATAGAAATACTTTCGCAACATTTATTTTATCATTAATTTCTGCATATATTCTTGTTGATAGATTAGTTGAATTAATGTTTATGATATTTACAGGTGTTGCTTATTCTTATTGGGGACCTATAAGATATGCCTTAGCATTTTTAGCATTGATATTTGCATATCATTTTTCATCAGGTTCCAAATTTATAAAAGCAGATGTTGATAAATTACGATATTTTAATACATATATAATTTGCTTATACATATTAATAGTATGTTTTGTTGTACAAGGAATTAACTCAATTGCTTGGCTTGGAATACTTTCAGTACCAAACTATGCCGAAATTGTAAGTGAATATTCAAATTTATTTAGACCAGCATTTACGGCTATTTCACTTTATATTCCAATTGTATCATTCTATAAAGTATTTAAATGGCTTACATTTACAGTTAACGATACAAAAGATATTAGAGATTCTATAGCTGATTATGGTGGAATTAGCCTAGCAGGAAAACCTAAAGATACAGGAAAATATTCTTGTGAAGTTATGCTTTGTATTGATACAGAAACTGGCTCAGATGTAGTTATTCCAGAATCTAAGAGATTAGAATCTTTCTTAGCAGTTGGAGTTTCTGGTTCAGGAAAAACGACTATGATTTATGAACCTATGATAGCCAGAGATATGGATAGAAAATATTTCTTTAAAGAGATATCAAAAGAAATGGGCTATACTGCTTTAAGAACAGGTATTGCTACATTAAACAGTCCATATGACAACAATTTCTTAAATGAAAACTTTTCTTTAGATATGTTAACACCAAATCCAGATAAAACTGATTTATATAATGCATATATGAAGAAAATGATTTTAAGCTCATCAGGTGGTAAGTATGTATATAAAAACTTTGGTTTAACTTATCTATCTGCAGATTATGATTCTATTGAAAAAATGCAAAAAGTAGCTGAAAACTATAAATTAAAAGTAAATTTAATAGATCCAAATAATGCAGATTCACCTGGTATGAACCCATTTGTTTATGAAGACCCAATTAAAACTGGTATGGCTATTTCTACTGTTTTAAAGGGATTATATTCATCAAGTAGACCAGATTTACAAATAGCTTTTAGAGAAAATGCAGCTATTCAAATTATCGAAAATCTTTCTATTTTATTAAAAGAAATTTATCCTAGACAACATGAAGGAGATTTACCAAATCTAGAGGATTTACTTAATATGATGAATGACTTCTCTTTAGTAGAAGAAATGTGTAATCAAATGAAAGAAATACCAGAACTTGCAGATAAATACAAAATCTTAATAAAATATTTTGAAAATAATTTTTATGCAGATAGTAAAGATTTGGCTAATACAAAAACTTCAATATTCAGTGCTTCTGCTGAATTAGATAATTTATTAAGATATCCTGGTGTAAAAAATATTTTATGTAATAGAACAAATAATTTAATGTTTGACCAAGCCCTAGCAAATGGTGAAATTACTTTTGTATGTACAAGAAGAGGTGATTTAGGAGCAAATGCACATAAAGCATTTGGTATATTCTTCTTACTATTAATGCAACAATCTGTACTTTCAAGACCAGGAAATGATAGCACAAGAATCCCTCATTTCTTATATATTGATGATTTTCCAGAGTATCTATGTAAGGCAATAGAACCAATATTCACTCTATATAGAAAATATAAAGTTGGCAATATACTATCTGCTCAAACATTATCACAACTAAAAGGTGATGATAATAAATCAAACTTTAAAGATGAAATTTTAGCTAACTGCATAAATAAATGTATATTCGGTAATGGTTTACCAGAAGATGTAGAATGGTGGGAAACAGAATTACAAGACAAAAGAGAATGGTCATGGAATAATAGTTACCAAACTGATTCAAGCAAAGATGATTTTGGATATGATTCTAAATATGCAGGAATAAAATTTGAATGGAAACCTAATTATAAAAAAGGTAAAATCATGTCATTAAAATCTAAACAAATTTTATATAAGGTTAAGGATAGTAAAGGAAAAAGTAGTGTTGGTAAAGGAAAACTTGATTTTCTAGAATCAAAATACAAAGAACCTAAAAAATTAAAAGAATATAATTTTGAGAAATTTTCTAATGGAATATATACTGGAACTAAAAAAGTTTCTTTTGCTGATAGACTTAGAGGTAATTTTGCAGCAGCAACAGCAACCAATGACACAGATGATATTGATGATGAAATAGATCCAATAAAAACAGATACTACTGATTCAAAATACTTTATAAATAATGGTGATGCAATAGTATTTGATTTAAATCAAAATAAGAATAACGATGAAAATAAATAACGATTAAAAATGAATCTTTTAAAAAATATAATTAAATCAAACACAAAAATAAAAGATGAATTTAAAATTCATCTTTTATTTTTTATTCTATTCCTAATAATTTAACTTCTACATTTTCCATTTTATATTTTCCGTCTTGTAGCTTGAATTCAACTAATGTTTTATCAAGAGTTTCCTCATTTTGTCTTAAATCTGTTGAAAAATATAAATTGATTTTTGAAAATTCTATCTTATTTATAACTATTGTTTTAAATGCCTCTGCCATGTTCTTGTCATCTTCACATATTAATATCAATTGTGGCATTGAAGCAAATCCTGAATCTCCAGATACAAAATTGTTATAAAAATCATTATATAATCTCATTTTGTCTACAAGTTTCTTTTCCCAATCTTCTTCTCTTCTTATTACTTCAAATAAAAATTCAATTGATTTACCATTTTTAGTTAGTTTTACACTACCACCTGTTGCTCTAAAATTTTTACCTGTTTGTTTTGCAGTAAGTGTTGGTTTTACATTATATGAATCAAATGCTTTTACTTTTCTTAAATAAGCAATAATTGTTTGATTTCCTGCTAATCTCTTTTTAATCATTGGAACAGGTTTTGTATTGTCTGTTGGTTGCCATTTACATTCTATTCCTCTAGAATTTAATAAGTATTTACCCATTTTCTCTAGACAATATATTCTATAAATACCTTTTCCATCTTCGCCTTTAAAATAATATCTTGTAAGGATTTTGGCTTTTATTAATTGATCTAATTTATTATTTAACTTATCTTGAGAAGCTATCTCCACATTTTTCCATTGTAGCATTTGATATAATTGTCTTGATGTTATGAATTCAAATTCATTTACTAATTCTAATATTTTAAAATGTATATCATTAATATGTCCTATATTGATTTTATGTATTATTTGATTCATAGATACATATCCATCTTTACCATCAAATGTTTTTATTTCTCCTTCTCTTACTGCAAAAGGTGATACTACCGCCTTTATCTCACTATCTTCTACCATAATTTTCACAATCCTTTCAGAAATTATTCTTTATATATTTTATCATAATATTCTATTTTGTACAATTATTTTTAAGCAATTTAGCTACTTCCGTCTTAGACAAATATCTCCATTCACCTAATTTTAAATTTTTCACATCTATATCTTCTATTTTACTTCTATGTAATGCTAGAACTTTTTTTCCTATGGCATTACACATCTTCCTTACTTCCCTATTTTTACCTTCATGAATTGTTATTTCAATTCTTGAAATGTTTTTTTCTTTATCTATTTTTAATATTCTTACTTTTGCTTTTCCTGAGATATAATCTTCTATTTTTACGCCTTGCTCCAACATTGCTATTTCTTCATTAGTGATAATTCCATTAACTGTTACATTATATGTTTTTTCTATTTCATATTTTGGATGTGTAACTTTATATATAAAATCGCCATCATTAGAAAGTATTAAAGCTCCTGAAGTATACATATCTAATCTACCTACAGGCAGTACCTTTTCTTTTATCTCCACCAAATCAAGTACTGTATCTCTTCCGAAATTGATCTTTCGTAGTAGTTACATATCCTATCGGTTTATTTAATAATATATATACTTTTTTATCTATATTACTTACTTTTTTTCCATTAAATATAACTTCATCTTTAGAAGGATCTATTTTTGTTCCTAGTTCTTTTACAACTTCACCATTTACACTAACTAATCCCCCCAGTATATATTCTTCTGCTTTTCTTCTGGAACATATACCTTGGTTTGCTAAAAACTTTTGTAACCTTTCTTTCTCCAATTTAAATTCATTCCTTATTTTATTTATTCTTTATCCAACTTTTCTATTACCTCTTTAAAATATTGTGGTAATTCCGCTTCCAAATGCATCTTTTTTCCAGTAGAAGGATGCGTAAATTCTAAGCTTTTTGCATGTAGCATTTGACCTACTACTCCAAATTCATTCTTTCCTTTAGAATATACTATATCGCCAACTACAGGATGTCCTATTTCTGCCATGTGTACTCTTATTTGATGAGTTCTACCTGTATCTATTTTTACTTCTAGTAATGTATAATTTTGATATCTTTTTAGTACTTTAAAATGTGTAATAGCTTGTTTGCCATCTTTTCTAACAGCCATTTTCTTTCTATCTTTTGTACTTCTTCCTATTGGCATATCTATAGTTGCTTCATTTTCATTCACAACTCCTTTAACTAATGCAATATATATTTTTTTCATCTTTCTGTCTTTTATTTGCTTACTTAAATTAATATGCGCTTTATCATTTTTAGCAACTACTAATATACCTGATGTATCTTTATCTAATCTATGAACTATTCCAGGTCTTATCTTGCCACCTATTCCTGATAAGCTATCTTTGCAAATAGCCATAATAGCATTTACTAAAGTACCATCCGGATTACCATTTGCAGGATGTACTACTAAGCCTTTAGGTTTATTTACTACTATAATGTCATCATCCTCATATATTATATCTATTGGTATGTTTTGAGCTTTTAAATCTGTTTTTTCAGGCTCTGGCACATTAAGACTTATCTCATCATTAAAATTCACTTTATATGAGATTTTCTTAGTTAATCCATTTACTAATACATCACCATCTTCAATTAATTTTTGAATCATTGTTCTAGATAAATCTTTGCGTTTTTTAGCTATATATGAATCTAGTCTAATATTTTCTTCATCTACAATTATCTTTTCCACAATTTATACCCCTATTCTGCTTCTGACTCTACTTCTACTACAGCTGATTCTCTTTCATATAGTACAAAATTACTATCACTATATAATTCTTTATAATTATCATCTCTTGATATAAGCATATTTAATTTTGAGTTCTTACGTATTAATAAATGTGTTATATCATATGATTCAAATTTATTCTCATAATATGTAGCTATACTTGATATATTTAAATAATCTGTAAATACATCTCTTCCTTCATACTTACCCTCTTCATTTTTTGTTCCATTAAATTCTGGTGTATATAAATCTGCTCTAGAATCTATAAATACTGGTATTCCTCTAAATAGCATATAACTTCCAAAATTATATTCATTATATATTCTTATATTTTCTACATCTAAGTTATCCAATATATAATCACATGCTTTTACAGGATAAGAATACTCATTTACTATTGGTGAGGCTATTTTACCTTTATATATCATAAAGCTCACTAAAATTCCTAAAAGAACAGTAATTATCTTTCCATATAATGATGTCATCGCTTCCATAACTTTTTGTGTTCCGTCTTTGTCGTATTTATTAACTAGTTCTACTAATAATTTTGCAAATATTATTCCACCAATTAATACAAACATTGATACCTGTCTTCTAGACATAAATGCAAGTAAAATTAAACCTGCTAACATAAATATATCTCTTAATTTAATTTTTACATCTGTAAAGATTAATATTAATAAAAACAATACCAGTACTACTATAGTTTTTACATCTTGAATAAGTGTTAAAGGTAAATGTTCACTTATATTATCCATTGTATTTCCAGCCATAGTTTTTGGTAAATATGTATATGGTACATCTCCTAAAGGTGTTAATAATCCTGTAAATACACAAATTACCATTATTAATATAAGCCATTTTACATTATCATTTTTCTTTAAAATAATTTTATATGGATTAGTTCTTCTTTCTTCTCTTCTTTCGTCAGCACTTTTTATTCTATTCTTTTCTTCTTCTATATTTGCAGTCATTACATTTATTTTTAATTTACATTTTTCTATTTTATCATCTTTTATTCTATTGTTTTCAACTTTTTCCTTTAATTTCTTTAAATTAACTTCATAATATTTAAGTTTAATTTTTCTATATATATCTGAATCTGAAAATAGCACAATTAAATATTCAACTACATAAGGTAAGTATAATACAAAGTAGAATGGCCATACAGCTGAATGAACATTAGCAATAATTATTGGAATAATTATTAATCCAATTGCATATCTCTTTTTCTTACTTTCTAAGAATTTTTCAATAAACAATATATATAGAATAAATAATATATATGTAACTAGCTGTGCTCTTGCAGTTATATAGCTTTTCAATAAATACATCATTGCCATAGTTAAGAAAAACGATATAACTTCGTTTTTACATAGTTTATTCAATACCAAATATATAATTATCCCAAGTATAATTGATAATAAAGCTGTGGCTATATATATGGCTGTAAATCCGCCTATTCCAATATTTTCACCTAGCTCATACACTAAATATGTACCAATGTCATATGCCCAGTGAGGGTATGTATATGGCAAATTCTCATGCCAAGAAAAAGGATCTTTCATATCTATCCCATTTTCTATAATATGTTCACCTATAGCAACAGTATAATATGTATCATTTTGAAGTGTTTTTTGTGTTATTGCAAAACTAAAAATTATTATCACAAATATTGCAAGAACATGAAATTTAATTTTTGTTTTTTTATTCACTTTGTATTTTCCTCCTATATGTTAAATTCAGCATAGATTGCACTATGATCCGATTTTCCTTCTAGGTCTATCGTTTCATATTTTAGTAATTGAATATTTTTTGAGTAAAATATTGTATCTATACAACCTTGTCCTAATTTAGAAAACCATGTATCTTCTTCGTTTTGAATACGTAGCAAATTTTTACCTAATAATTTATACTCCTCATATTCCTCTTCTGGTGTAAACGTGTATCTGCCTTTTCCAAGTCTTGTTACTCCTATATTAAAATCTCCACCCATGATAATTATTTCATTCTTATCTATTTTATTTATAATTCTATTAAGTTCTTTACATGCTAAAATTCTTTCATCTTTATATGTAGATAAATGAACAGAAAACAAGTTTATTTTAGCAGTTCCCATAGATATTCTATTACATAGTATTCCTCTTTGCTCATGATTTAAATCTGTAAGTGGCATTAAATAGTTTACTGAAAATGAAATTGGAAATCTACTTATAATTCCATCTCCATAATAACCATCTTCTAATGTTATATTACTTTCCATAGAACAATATGGTAAATATACTTTTTTGCTAAATTCTCTTATTTGATTTCTTTCTCCAGCTCTTTTAGTGTACATATCTATTTCCTGTAAAAATACTATATCTGGTTTATATCTATTTACAAGTTCAGCTTGTCTATCAATATCTACTATTCCATCCATACCTCTTCCATGAGCTATATTTAAAGTAATAATTTTAATTAACATTAAACCACATCCCAAATATTCAATTTACGTCCCTATTATATCAAAAAAGGACTTTTTTATAAAGTCCTTTTTTATATTTAGTATATATATTATCCTTTTACTTGTTTTGCAACTTCTTCTGCAAAATTTTCTTCTCTTTTTTCTAATCCTTCACCTTTTTCGAATCTTGCAAATCTTATTATTTTTGCACCATTATCTGCTACTAATTTTCCTACTTTAGTATCAGGATCTTTAACAAAATCTTGCTCTACTAAGCATATTTCACTATAGAATTTTCCTAATCTTCCTTGTACTATTTTTTCAGCTATAGCTTCTGGTTTTCCTTCATTCATAGCTTGTGCTTTTAATATTTCCATTTCTTTTGCAAGTCTTGCTTCTGGAACTGATTCTTTGTCTAAAAATTCTGGTCTTGCAGCAGCTATTTGCATACAAACATCTTTTGCAAGTTCTTTTGTTCCATTTTCCATTTCAACTAAAACTGCTATTTTTCCATCTCCATGTATATAGCTTTCTAATAAGTTATTTGTCTCAAATCTTTCAAATCTTCTTATTGACATATTTTCACCTATTGTTGCTATTTTATTTGTTAAAACTTCTCTTACTGTTTTTCCAGCTTCAGCTATTGACTCTTGGTCTAATAATTCTTCTACATTAGCAGGATTTTTTAAAGCAATTTGTTTTGCAACATCTGCTACAAAATTTCTAAATTCTTCATTTTTTGCAACAAAGTCTGTTTCAGCATTAACTTCAACTATAACTCCAACTTTACCATCTTCAGTAATATATGCTTCTACTAAACCTTCTGCTGCAATTCTATCTGATTTTTTAGCAGCTTTTGTAATTCCTCTTTCACGTAAAAGCTCAATTGCTTTTTCTTCGTCTCCATTTGTTTCTGTTAAAACTTTTTTGCAGTCCATCATACCTGCACCTGTTTTTTCTCTTAATTCTTTAACTTGACTTGCTGTTATCATTAAAATATCCTCCTTTATAAAAATAAGGAGATAGAGCAGATAAGAAGCTCTCCTCCTTTATATTTAATCTAATTATATTTTTATTTATCTTCTTCAGAAGCAACAACTTCTTCAATGCTACTATTTTCTTCAGCATTTTCTTCTGCAGTCATTTCGTTTTCTACAGCTTCCATTGATTCACCTTGTTTACCTTCTATAATTGCATTTGCCATGCAATCAGCAATTAGTGAAACTGCTCTTATAGCATCATCATTTCCTGGTATAGCATAATCTACATCTTCTGGGTTACAGTTTGTATCAACTAAACCTATAACTGGAATTCCTAATTTTCTAGCTTCTAAGATTGCTATTCTTTCTTTTTTAGGGTCAACTATGAATAATACTCCTGGAAGTTCTGTCATTTCTTTAATTCCTCCAAGATTTCTTTCTAGTTTTTCCATTTCTTTCTTTAAAAGAATTACTTCTTTTTTAGGTAGAACTTCAAAAGTTCCATCTTCATTCATTTTTTCAAGTTCGTTTAATCTTTCAATTCTTTTTCTTATTGTTCCAAAGTTTGTTAATGTTCCACCTAACCATCTTTGGTTAACGTAGTACATTCCGCATTTTTCAGCTGCTTCTTTAACACATTCTTGTGCTTGTTTCTTTGTACCTACGAAAAGAACTGTTTTTCCTTCTTCAGCTTGCTCCTTTAAGAAGCTATAAGCCTCATCTAATTTTTTTGATGTTTTTTGTAAATCGATGATGTGAATTCCGTTTCTAGCTTGGAATATATATTCAGCCATTTTAGGATCCCATCTTCTTGTTTGATGTCCAAAATGAACACCTGCTTCTAGTAATTGTTTCATTGCAACTACTGACATATCTAATTCCTCCTTTTTTGTTTTACCTCCACTAAGCTTTAAACATTTAAAAAGACTTGCTTTATAGAAAAACAAGCACTCCTCTTTAAACTAGCTTGTGTGTGTATTTTTAACAGCTATTATTGTATCACATATATGCACTAATTTCAAGTGTTTTATTAATTTTTATTGTAATAATTTTACTTTATTTTAAATAATTTACATTTTTATATTTTCTTTTTTATTTTTTTATGTTAAAATATTTACATGAAAATTATTTTTTAGCTAAAGAGGGTGAATTATATGCAATTTAATAAATGTTGTAGATGCGGATGTTTTTTTGTTAGTTCAGGTGATGTTTGTCCAAATTGTGCATCCAAGGATAATTTTGAAATGCAAAAACTAAAAAACTTTTTAGAAGATTCTGATGAAAATTGTTCTTTAGAAAGTATTTCATATGATACAGGAATAAGTGTTAAAAATTTAAATAGATTTCTTGCAAAAGATAGTTTTTCTGAATTTAACAATAAATTTAATAGTATTAACAATAATGTTACAGAACTATAAGTTACAGGTACAAATAACCAGATATACAAAAATACAAAAGTTATATTATTAACTTTTGTATTTTTGCTTTTACTCTATTCCATATATCTTTAATAAATCTTTTTCTGCTTCTTTTGTCTTTTCCTCATCATTTGAATGTATATATGCTAATACATCTCCCTCTTCTACTTGATGACCTACTTTTTTATTTAATACAATTCCAACTTCATTATCTATACTATCTTCTTTTCTTATTCTTCCTGCTCCTAAAAATACAGATAATTTTCCTATATCTTCTGCTTTTAAACTCGTTACTACTCCGCTTCTGTTTGCATATACAGGAACGATATATCTTGCTTTTTTAAATTTGTCTGTATCTTTAATATATGAAACATCTCCTGATTGATTTTTTACTAGTTCTTTAAATTTCTCTAAAGCTTTTCCATTCTGTATATTTTCCAACATCTTATTTTTGTTTTCTTCTAAGTTATCTCCTTTACCGGCAAGTTTTATCATATTGCTTCCTAGTTCTAAAACAACTTCTTTTACATCATTCTCCATTTTACCATTTAAAAATTCTATTGCTTCTATTACTTCTAAAGTATTTCCAACACATCTTCCAAGAGGCTCTTCCATTGGAGTAATAACTGCTACTGTTTCTCTATTTGCAAGTTTTCCAATTCTTATCATTGTATCTGCTAATTCTTTTGCTCTCTCCTTTGTCTTCATAAAAGCTCCGCTTCCATAAGTAACATCTAAAACAATCTTATTTGCTCCAGCAGCTATCTTTTTACTCATTATACTTGAAGCTATAAGTGGTATGCTTTCTGTAGTACTAGTAGCATCTCTTAATGCATATATTTTTTTATCAGCTGGTGCTAAATTTAATGTTTGTCCAATCAAGCTAATACCTATTTTCTTTACATTTTCTATAAATGTTTTCTCATCTATATTAGTATTATACCCTGGTATTGATTCTAGTTTATCAATTGTTCCTCCTGTATATCCGAAGTCCTCTTCCAGACATTTTTGCAACTGGAATTTCAAGTGAAGCTATAATTGGCGCTAATATTAATGTAACTTTATCACCTACTCCTCCCGTACTATGTTTATCTACAACATTTCCTAATTCAGATAAATCTAATATGTCCCCAGAATGAGCCATTGCAAGTGTAAGATTTGTCGTTTCATCTTCATTCATTCCATTTATATATATAGCCATTATTAAAGCTGCGGCTTGATAATCTTCTATATTTCCATCTGTATATTCTTTAATAAAGAAATCTATCTCTTCTTTATTTAATTCTTTTTTATCTCTTTTCTTAGCAATTATCTCTTGAATGTTCAACTTCTATCCCTTCTTTCACTTTTTTCCTATTGCTTTAGATTATATATTATATATATCAATATATCACAAAAATAATTTTACATTACACTATATTTTTTACAAAGCTTCTTCTATGTAAAGGACATAATCCATGTTCCTTTATTGCTGCAATATGTGCTGCAGTACCATACCCTTTATGTTTTGCAAATCCATACATAGGGTATACCTCGTCCCATTGTCTCATTATTCTATCCCTTGTAACTTTCGCAATTATCGAAGCTGCTGCTATAGAATAACTTTTACTATCTCCTTTAATTATAGATCTATATGGAATATGATCAGTATCTATTTTTGTTAGTGCATCAACCAAAATAATTTCTGGTTTTTCTAACCCTCTGCTTTTTTCTTTTAAATCTTTTTCCATTTCTTTTATAGCGATAGTTAAACCTTCTTTTGTTGCATTAAGTATATTAATTCTATCTATTTCTTGTTGGTTAACAATTCCAACGCCATACGCAATGGCTTCATTTATAATTTCATCATATAGTCTTTCTCTTTTCTTCTCAGATACCTTCTTAGAATCATTTACTCCTTCTATTATTGATTCTCTTGGCATTACAACACATGCAACTACTACAGGTCCTGCTAGAGGTCCTCTTCCAGCTTCATCTATCCCTGCAATACTAGTCACACCTTCTTCATATAATTTTTCTTCTATTTCTTTTATTGTTTTTAATCTTTCATATTCTTTTTCTTTCATTTTTCTCTTCCTATTCCATATCTGATAATTTGTATATTATTTCACCTTTACTATTTTCTATACCATCAACATATATTACATCATTCTTTTTATAGTCAACAATGAAATAATCGTCTGTTCTAACATCATTTAACCCTAATTCGTCTAAATTAGTGTTATCTATACAATAATAATTACTCTTCTTTGAATCTATATCTATAATTTTGTTATCTACTAAATTCTTTATTTTTGGATCATCTTCTTTTTCACTAACTTTTGTTCCAATATATTTAGCGTCATCCTCATCTATTTCTACTTTTTGAGCAACTAATTCAGTTTTAGCTTGTATTAATAACATATTTGTTTTTACGGTTTCAAAAGCTTCTTTATCATATTCTTTATATAAATACTTTACTCCAAAATATACAGCTCCTACTATAATTCCTATTACTATTATAATTTTTATATAAGTAAACAAAACACTTTTCTTTTTCATCGTTCATACCTTTCTGCTTTTTTCTAATGATTTAATTAATTTATATATTTATATCTTCATTTTCATATTATATATTGATATTTAAAATTTTTCAATAAAATACACTCTTAAATCCGATTATTTTATAATAATTTTGTATTTTATTTTCTTTTATCTCCACATTTTTTTCACATTTTGAACACAAACCTATTGTAATATTTATATAGTTTAGATTATTATATATAATAGATATTATATATTTTTTAGCATATAATATCTATCGTTTATAGGAGGTAATATAATGGACGAAAATAATAATATTATTAATAATCAAAATGAACAGGATAACCAAAGTAATAACATTTTGAACTCTGATATGAATAATGTATCAGAAAAAAAAGAAGCTAGTGGATTAAATAATCAAACTACAAGCAATTTAAATAATCCAGTAGCAAATACTGTTACCAATCCAACGAACAGTTCAGTTACACACACTGTCGTTAGTACAGGAAATAATAGTAATGATTTTAAAAAAGTAAATAGTAACATAAACCAAAACTCATTTGAAAATAAGAAATCTAAAAAGACTAAATCTAATGCAGGCTTTGGAAAACTAGTCTTACTTCCATTTGCTTGTGGAATTTTAGGTGCTGGAATTGTTATAGGAACATGTTTTGGAGTTCCTTCAATTAAAAATAATCTTCTTTCTTCAAGTAGTATAGAAGAAGGTTCTTCACAAATTAATACTCAACAAATATCATTATTAGATTACTCAAATACTGCTGTAGGAGTTGCTCAAAAGGTTCTTCCTTCTATAGTAGGTATTAATGTATCTTATTCAGTAAGTTCACCATTCTATGGTGCTCAAGGTACGGCAGAAGCTCAAGGTTCTGGAGTAATTATAAGTGATAATGGATATATTCTAACAAATAATCATGTTATTAATTCTAGTAGTTCATCATCTTTCTATTCTTTAGGTGAAGCTAGTAAAATAACTGTCACACTATATAATGATGATACAGAATATGAAGCACAAATAGTTGGTACTGATGAACAAACTGATTTAGCTGTAATAAAAATTGATAAAGATGGATTAACAGCTGCAGAACTTGGAGATTCAGATTCTGTACAAGTTGGAGAATTTTGTATGGCCATAGGAAATCCTTTAGGTCTTGGTATTACAGTAACTGACGGAATAGTAAGTGCAGTAAATAGAGAAGTAACTGATTCTGATAATAATACTTATGAAGCTATTCAAACAAATGCTGCAATTAATGCTGGTAATAGTGGTGGTGCATTAGTAAATAGCCAAGGTCAAGTTATAGGTATTAATACTCTAAAAGTATCTGGAGAAGATGTAGAAGGTGTTGGATTTGCAATTCCAATTAATTCTACTAAAGATATTACAGATCAATTAATTCAATATAATAAAGTAAAAAGACCTTATTTAGGAATTGGTGGAATAGATGTTACAGAAGATATGGCAAAACAATATAATTTGACAGTTGGTGTATATGTAAAACAACTAGAAAACTTCTGTGCTGCTGAAAAAGCAGGAATCAAAGTTGGTGATGTTATTGTTATAGCTGATGGTCAAGAAATAGAAAATATGAATGAATTAAATGAAATAAAAAATCAAAAAGAAATTGGTGACAAAATAACATTAACAGTATGGAGAGATGGAAAAACTCAAGACATTGATGTTACACTTCAAGAACAACCTTAAATTAAATATTAAATATTAAATAAATATAGTGTATTAAATAATATAAAAATACCAAGATAACCTTCAAATTTAAATATATATATTATAAAAACAAGAATTTAAAAAATTCTTGTTTTTTTCAATATAATCACATTCAGTTCACACAATGGTCAAATTTCTCCTTTATAATAAGCTCATAGTTGATAAGAAGTTACTCCATTATCAACTATGTATAAGTAAAACATCCCCTTTTATTTTCAAAAGCAGCTGATAAGCACAGCTGCTTAATTTTTTTATTTATTCTCACTATACCAAGGATTTATTATTTTATTCATATGCACATAAACGCAATAAAAAACACTTATATAAAATATATAAGTGCTTTTATTCTTTTTATAATCATTTAATTTTTGACATAAATTAAGCTAGTTCAATAACTGCTCCTGCTTCTGTAAATTTAGCTTTTAATTCTTCAGCTTCATCTTTGCTTACATTTTCTTTAATTGTTTTTGGAGCTCCGTCAACTAAATCTTTAGCTTCTTTTAGTCCTAATCCTGTAGCATCTCTAACAACTTTTATAACTTGGATTTTGTTTCCTCCAACATCTTTTAATACAACATTGAATGAAGATTTTTCTTCAGCTGCTGCTGCTCCACCAGCTGCTGGTGCTGCTACTGCTGCTGCAGATACTCCATATTTTTCTTCTATTCCTTTAACTAATTCTGATAATTCAACAACTGTTAAACCATCAATTGTTTCTAATAATTCATCTATTTTTGCCATTTTAAAATTCCTCCTTATAATTTATTTTGCAAACTTGGCTGTTTGCTATCTTTTTAGGTTGTTTTAAACCCCTTTTGTTTTAATTTCTAAAACTAATTTTCTGCTTTTTTAGAAAAACTTCCTAAAATTAATTAGAAGCAAGTATTGCTAGGAAACCAAGCTAAAATTTTTGAGATTGTACGTTTGTACATCGAAAAAATTTTATGCGAAGGTTGACACAGCTTTGGTACCGCTTGTAATTAATTTTTAAGCGTTTTCAGATTCCTTCTTAACTCTAACTGCATCAAGTGTAGCAGCAAGTTTTGTAATATTTCCAAGTAATGCTCCTGCAAGTTTTGCAAGTAATTCTTGTCTTGATGGTAATTTTGCTAAAGTGATTATTTCTTCAGCTGTCATAACTTTACCTTCAATAATTCCTCCTTTGATTTTGTAGAAGTCATTATTTTTAGAGAAGTTATATATAGCTTTAGCTGGTGCTAAATAATCTTCTTTACTTGTAATTAATGCTGTTGGTCCTTCTAGTAAATCATCTAAACCATTTTCACCATTTGCATTTAAAGCTCTTTTTATAATGTTATTCTTTAAAACTTTGTATTCTGCATTTGCTTCTCTTACATCGTTTCTTAATTTAGTAACATCTTCAACAGAAATTCCTCTATAGTCTACTAATAATACTAGAGTAGCTTCTTTTAAATCTGCTGCTAAATTTTTAACTGCTTCTTCTTTTTGTTTTAATATTTTTTCACTAGCCAATTTATTTCACCTCTTTTTCTTAAATGATATATAAATAAAAAATCTGTATATATAGCCATGAGGCATATATATACAGATTAGATCCGTACTTAATTATATACCTCGGTAAGTCTTATTTTATGCTTACTGTCTTTGGCTATTTATATTAGGATATTGCAATTTTTAATTTTGCTAACATCCAATTATCTTATTTTTGATCAATATACATACTTGGTCCCATTGTTGTAGATATAGCTACACTTCTAATGTATTGTCCTTTAGCTGCTGCTGGTTTTGCTTTTATAATAGCATTCATAACAGTTTCATAGTTTTCTAATAATTTTTCTGTTCCAAATGAAACTTTTCCAAAGCCTAAATGGATAATATTTGTCTTGTCTAGTCTATATTCAACTTTACCAGATTTAATATCATTTATAGCTTTTGTAACATCCATTGTTACTGTTCCTGATTTTGGGTTTGGCATTAAACCTTTTGGTCCTAATATTTTACCAAGTCTACCTACAACGCCCATCATATCTGGAGTTGCAACTATTACATCATAGTCAAACCAGTTTTCGTTTTGAATTTTTGGTATTAATTCTTCTGCTCCAACAAAATCTGCTCCAGCTTTTTGAGCTTCTTCAGCTTTTGGTCCTTTAGCAAAAACTAATACTTTTAATGTTTTACCTGTACCATTTGGAAGTACTGTTGTACCTCTAACTTGTTGATCAGCTTGTTTTGAATCTACACCT
>CALXNM010000023.1 GCA_944389745.1 uncultured Clostridia bacterium
ATAGGGCTCGAACCTATGACCTCCTGCTTGTAAGGCAGATGCTCTCCCAGCTGAGCTATGCGCCCATTTCCTTCGACTTCCTAAGTATACTAAATTTTTTTGTTTTTGTCAACAGCTTTTTTAATTTTTTTAATGTTTTTTTATGAATTTTTTCTTGGAACAAGTTTTACATAATAAAGAAGAAATTACATTTTAGAAAAAAATTAAACATTGCCTTTGAAAGTAATGATAAAAATGCCAAAGGGTCTGTCCCCAATGGCATCATTTGCTAATTTTATTTTAATTCTTGTATTGCTCTTTTTAATTGTGTATCATTTTGGTCTGTTAGCTCTTTTATATCGTCTGGTAATTTAACTTCTATGTCAGGTTCTATTCCTATTTTATTTATTGCTGTTCTGTTTGGGGTACAATATTCTGCTGTTGTTATTTTTAGTCCACTACCATCTGTTAATCTATATAGTGTTTGAATAACACCTTTTCCATAGGTCTTCTCTCCTATTATGGTTGCTTTATTATTATCTTTTAATGCTCCTGCTAATATTTCTGATGCGCTTGCTGAATATCCATTTGTTAATACTACTATTGGTACATCTATTATTGGATTTTCTTCTGATTTTGTTACTTCTTCATTTCCTTCTTTATCCTTTTCTATTAATAATGTACTATCTTTATCACATATCATCTCTAGAATATCTATTGCTTCATCAACTACTCCTCCACCATTATTACGTATATCTATTATTAATGATTTTGCTCCTTGTGATTTTAAATTTTCATAATTTTCTTTAAATTCTGTTGCTGCTCCTCCATCAAAGTCTAATATTTGTATATATGCTATATCATTCTCTAACATTCTAGAATTTATATGACTTATTTCTATTCTTTTTCTTTCTACTTCTACTTCAAGAGTATCATCTTCTCTTTTTATTTCTAGTTTTACTTTTGTACCTTCTTCACCTTTTATTGCATTTGACATATCTGATACATTATCTTTTGTTACTTCTGTACCATCAACTTTTGTTATTATATCTCCTTCTTTTAATCCAGCTGCTTTTGCTGGTGATTCTTCCATAGGTTCAAGAACAGTGATTGTACCTTCTTCATAATTTACAACCATGTATATACCAATTCCCACGTAATTTCCCATTGCTGTGTCGTATTGTTCTGTCATCTCTTCAGGAGTATAATATTCGGTATATTCGTCTCCTACTCCTTCAACATAACCTTTTATTGCCATTTCTAGCATTTGTTCATCATCTAATTCACCTATATACTCATCATCTAGCATTGTTCTTATACTAGCTAATGCTGATTCTATCCCTGTTGTTCCTCCATTTTGCACAATGGAACTTATGCTTGATGATGATTCGATTTTATTTCTTATAACAATAGTTGTAATTAATGAAGATAATAATGCTGTAATTATAATTAACATTACTACCTTATATATTCTTTGACCTCTAGTTTCTTCCATTTGATCACTATTCCTCCTAATATTAAAGTATATATTTTAATTTTGTTTTTATACCTATTGATATGAGATTGCTTAATAACAAGCAATCTCATTTATTTAATACCATGTAATATTTATGGAACTTTAACATAATTTAAAGGGTTCGTATATTCTCCATTTATTCTAACTTCAAAGTGACAGTGTGGACCGGTTGAATTTCCTGTTGATCCAACTTCCATTATTGTTTCTCCTTGTTTTACTTCTTTTCCTACCGTTGTTAATACTTTGTTTCCATGTCCATATAATGTAACCACACCATTTCCATGATTAATCATTACACAATTACCATATCCACCTAGCCATCCAGCATATGTAACTACACCATCTGCTGCTGCAACAACTGGTGTTCCAATTGGCGCCCCAGCGATATCTAATCCTGTATGCTGTTTTACAACTCCTTGTATTGGATGTTCTCTCATTCCAAAATTAGATGTTATAACTGTACCACTTGCAGCTACTGGCCATAGCATTTCTCCACCAGTATACTGTATACTTACAACATAATTTGTTGAAGCTTGTATTTGCGCTTCTATTTCTGCCTGTTCTTTTTTATATGCTGTAATTTGTTCTCGAATTTTCTTTTCACTATCTGTTAATTGTTTTGCATAGTTTAATTGTAATGTTTGCATATTGCTTAAAACTATAGATGTTTGCTCATTTTTTGCTTTTACTTCTTTTATTTGAGTTTGCTCTTCTTCAAGCTGTTTTTTGGTTGTTTCTATGTTTTCTTTTTCAATTTTTACTTGATTGATTAACTCATTATCATATGCTGCCATTTCTTCAATTATATATAACCTAGATACAAAATCTATTACATTACTAGATTTTAATAAAACATCTAAATATTCTGTATCTCCTGCTTCATACATGGCAACTAATCTTTTAGCTAGAACGTCTTTTTTTTCGTTATAGTTTTGAGATGCTAAAACTAATTTATTTAAAGAATCATTTATTGATGCTTGAAGAGTATCTATTTGTGTTTGTTGTTCTTGCATTTCTTGTTCATATTGTAATACTTTATCTTCAGCCTCTTGTACTTTAATCATAGTATCTGATAATTCGCCTTGAACATATTCTAATTTTACATTTGTTTGATTTAATTTATCTGATACTTCGTCTTTTTGTTTTTCTAGTTCTTGTAATTTTTCTTCACTTAATGGCGCTGTATCAGTTCCATTGTTATTTGTTACTGTGGAATTTGTTGCTGCATTATTTATTAATGTACTATCAGATTGAGCAAATACGAAGTTACAGAAATATTGCAATATTGCTATGATTGCTATTACTATTGCGACTTTCTTCTTCATATTTGCCTCCTTTGATTATTGATTATAATGAATATAGAGTTGGATGTGTTGTATATTGAAGTGGATCTACTCTATATGAATTTGCAGTTCCTCCTATGTATACTTCATAATGTAAGTGTGGTCCTGTTGAAATACCTGTATTACCAGATGTAGCAATTTGTTGTCCTCTTGATACTGTTTGTCCTGCACTTACACTATATCCTGATAAATGTCCAAATCCTGTATAATATCCATTACCATGGTCTATCATTACATAATTTCCATATCCTGAAAGCCATCTTGATATTATTACTTTTCCGTCTGCTGGTGCATATACTGGTGCATAACTAACTGGAATATCTACAGCTCCGTGGTTACTTGAAGCTCCCGCTGTTGGTGATGGTCTTTGTCCAAAATATGAAGATATATAATTATAGTATGGTGTACTAGATGATAAAGGCCAACTTAATGTTCCTTCAAAGCTTCCTATATATCCGCCACCTGATGATTGAGCTTCATTAACTGCTGCTTGTATTTCTGCTTGTGCTTCTTTTATTGCTGCATCAAATTCATCTATTGTATTTTGTAATTCTTTTTCTTTATCTGACAAAGAATTTACCTTTGCTTGTTTAGCTTTTTTAACTACTTGAAGTTTTTCATTTTTTGATTCAACTTCTTTTTTTGCTTCATTTACTTCATTTTGCTCTTTCTGTAATTCATCTTTTGCATCTTGTGTTTCTGCTTGTTTTGTTAATATTGAATCTATAACTTCTTGGTCTGCCTCAGTTATTTCTTCTACTCTATAATAATTAGAGATAAATGTTGTAATATTTTCTGAAGAAAGAAGTACGTCTAGATATGTAACTTGTCCTTTTTCATACATTGCTATTAATCTATTTACTAATAAATCTTCTCTTTCTTTATTTTCTTCTTCTAATTTTTTTATTTCTTTTTCTTTTTCTGATATTGAATCTTCTAAGTCATCTATTTTTGTGTTTAAGTCATCTATTTCACTTTCGTATTGTGATATTTGTGAATTTAATTCACTAATATCATCTAGAACTGAATTTTTTTCTGCTGTTACTTCATCTTTTTGATCTTCTGCTTCAGATTTTTGTTCTTTAAGATCTTGAAGTTCTGCTTGAGTTGCAGCTATTGATGGAATTGTCATGATGTAAAGTAATACAAAAATTAATACTATTGATATAACTTTTTTTATCATAAGCTTCCTCTCTCCTTTTTTATCTTTGTTCAGTTTATTTATTTTAAGCTATTATACTTCTAGATATCTCTTCATTGATATAGCACTACCAATTGCACCAATTCCTATTCCCATTATTATATATACTGTAAATAGCATTGAAAGCATATCTGAGAATGTTAATAAGTTTATTTGTAATGTTGTTATCATTGAGCTTGTTACTAGTTTGTTTACAATAAAATTATATACGAATCCTAGTATTACTACTGAAATTAATGCTGATACAATACCTATTATTATACCTTCTACCATAAATGGCCATCTAATAAATCCATTTGTTGCTCCAACATATTTCATAATAGATATTTCTCTTCTTCTTGCATGCACTGTAAGTTTTATGGTATTAGCTATAATGAATATTGATATTAGTATTAACAAGATTAATATTACGAATGTAGCTGTTCTAATACCGTTTGCTATATCAACAAGTTTATTTACTGTTTGATTTCCAGCTTCAACATCATCCACATTTTCAAATGTTCTTATTTGAGCCTGGACTTCATCATTTTTTGTTAAGTCCGTTAATGTTATTACATATGAAGCTCTAAAAGGATTATAGCCATCAGCTGTATAATCACTTAAAAACTTGTTAATATCTGGTGACCAGCTTTTTACTTCATTTAAAGCTTGTTCTTTTGATACATAATCTACAGTGTTTACATATTGGATTGATTTTATCTTTTGTTCTAATTCTGCTTCTTGTTCTGATGTTGCTTCTGGATTTATGAACACTTGCATTGCTTGTTCTGATTGTATTTGTTCCATTATATAATTGATATTTTCTCCTATAAGAAAAAATATACCAAATATAAACATTGTTGCACACATTATAACTATTGATGCTGCTGTTGATTTTTTGTTTTTGAAAAAGTTCCTAAAACCTTCTCCTATTAAATAACCAAAAATACTATATTTCACTATCATAACCACCTTTTTTATCATCTCTAATTATGTTGCCTTTTTCTATTTGTATAACCCTTTTTTTCATTTTATCCACTATGTCTTTAGCATGTGTAGCAACTACTACTGTTGTTCCCCTTGTATTAATGTCTCTAAGCAAAGTCATTATTTCCCATGCTGTATCTGGGTCAAGGTTTCCTGTAGGCTCATCAGCAATAATCATTGAAGGATTGTTTACCAAAGCTCTAGCTAGAGCAACTCTTTGTTGTTCTCCACCTGATAATTCATTTGGGTATACTTTTGCTTTATCACTTAATCCAACTAAAGATAATACCATAGGTACTTGTCTTCTTATGTGTCTTGGTGTAGCCCTTACAATATACATTGCATAAGCCACATTATCATAAACTGTTCTATCTGGTAATAGTCTAAAATCTTGAAATACTACTCCCATACTTCTTCTTAAGTAAGGTATCCTCTTAGGTTTTAAATAAGTTGTATCTTTTCCATTTATAATTATATGTCCTGATGTTGGTTCTTCTTCTTTTAGAATAAGTTTTATTAAAGTTGATTTTCCTGATCCTGAGCTACCTACTAAAAATGCAAATTCTCCTTTGTCAATTTTAAAATTTGCGTTATGTACTGCTTCTGTTCCAGTATCATATTTTTTACTTACATTTCTAAACTCAATCATATTTTTCTCCTTTTGTAAAATATATATTTATGTGAAATGTTTTTCCTATTTCCTAATAATTTACTCATATATCATAACAATAAAAATAAATATTTGCAATAGTTTTTTCATCAAAAAACTACATAAATTTTATTCTTAAAAACATTTATGTAGTTTTTGCTTGTATTTTCTTTATTTTTCTTTTTTTATGTTATATATGCCAGATTTTGTGAATTTTTACATAAACTTATTAACTATTGCCATAGAATCTATTTTAAAATATCTCATTAGTTCTTCTGCTTTTCCACTTCTACCAAAAACATCAGGTATTCCCATTTTTTCCACTTTTACTGGATATTCTTCTGATAATGCATCACTTACTGCAGCTCCAAGACCATTTATAACACTATGGTCTTCTACTGTAATAATTCTTTTTGTTTCTTTTGCGCATTTTACAATAAGTTCTCTATCTATTGGTTTTATTGTGTGAATATCTATAACTCTAACATTTATGCCATGCCCTTTTAATATTTCTTTTGCTTTTATTGCTTCTGCTACAGTGTCTCCTGTTGCAATTATGCTTGCTTCTGTTCCTTTGCCTATTTGTATTCCCTTTCCTATTTCAAATTTTTCTGAATCTTTTTCATTATATATTACAGGTGTTTTCATTCTACATAGTCGTAAATATACCGGTCCATTTATTTTTGCAATTTCTCTTACTGCCCATTTAGTTTGAACATCATCTGATGTACTCATAACAGTCATATTTGGAAGACCTCTCATTAGTCCAATATCTTCAATCATTTGATGTGTTGCACCATCTTCACCAACTGTAATACCTGCATGTGTTGCACAAATTTTTACATTTAATTTTGGATATGCAATACTATTTCTAATTTGCTCATATGCTCTTCCTGCTGCAAATACAGCAAAAGTACTAGCAAATGGTACTTTTCCAAAAGTCGAAAGACCTGCTGCTATTCCCATCATATTTTGTTCTGCAATTCCAACATTGATAAATCTATCTGGAAATTCTTTTGCAAATAATGATGTTTTTGTAGCTGAAGATAAATCAGCATCTAAAACAACTATATTTTCATTTTCTTTTCCTAATTCTAATAAAGTTTCTCCATAACTTTCTCTTGTTGCTTTTTTTATTTCTTCCATATACTACACTCCTTTATATTATCTCCTGTTATTAAGTAAGCAATTATTTTGCATTTATTGTTTTTCTATACCATTAACCATTTATGCTTCTAACTCTTTCATTGCTAATTTATATTCCTCTTCTTTTGGAGCTTTTCCATGCCACTCAGCTTTATTTTCCATAAATGATACTCCTTTTCCTTTAATAGTTTTAGCAATTATAGCCGTAGGCTTTCCTTTTGTTTGTTTTGCAGTCGTTATAGCATCAACAATACTGCTAATATCATGTCCGTTAATATTTAGCACATTAAATCCAAAACTTATGAATTTTTCTGTTAGATTATTCATTCCTCCAACTTCTTCAATTTTTCCATCTATTTGTAAATTATTATTATCTACAATAACACATAAATTATCTAATTCATACTTACTAGCAGTGGTGCAAGCTTCCCAAACTTGTCCTTCTTCTATCTCGCCATCACCTAATATACAAAATACTTTACAACCTGCTTGATTCATCTTTGATGCAATAGCCATTCCAACTGCAGTTGATATACCTTGTCCCAATGAGCCTGTTGTCATATCAACCCCAGGAACTTTATTCATATCTGGATGTCCTTGAAGGTTACTTCCAATCTTTCTAAATGTTTTTAATAACTCCTTATCAAAATATCCTTTTCTTGCTAAGACGCTATATAGAGCTGGTGAAGCATGTCCTTTTGATAGCACTAGTCTATCACGGTTTGGATCATTTGTTTTTTTCTCATCAATATTCATTTGATTAAAATATAATACTGTTAAAATATCTGCACATGAAAGAGAACCCCCTGGATGCCCAGACCCAGCATTATATACTTCTTCTATTATTCCTCTTCTTACTTCTTTAGCAATTCTCTCTAAAGCCTCAATATTTGTTATTTTCATTTTTAAACTCATTCCTTTCTAGGGCACAAAGTTGGTTGAAAAAGAATTAAAAATTGTAATTATTTTTCAACCTTTATCCCCCTAAATAAAATAAAAGGAATAGAAATATATGAAACTAATAGTTATTTATAATAAATATTTTCATTTCTTTCATATATTCTATTCCCCTTTTTTACATCACTGCATTTGCTATAACATTTTCACTTGCAGTTGTATTTTCAATTTCATTTGTATTATTTATGTGTCTTTCACTATTTTCTTTAGCTTCTTCTGCTTGCTCTTTTTTTTCTTCTCCTACAACATTTTCTAATTGATCTATTAAGCTTTGTAGTCTTTGTATATCTTTTCCCATCATCTCATAGTCACCATTTGAAGTTGATTGTTTTAAGTTTCCATTTGCTTTTATTACAGCATCTACTAAATCTTCAGCATTATCTGTATTTTCCACTTCAATAGCAACTGCATATTGTGATACTAAATTTCTTAAAGCTTGTGTTAAGTTATCACCTATTGCAACTTTATTTCCTGATGCAACCACAACTTTCTTTAATGTTGGTGTTGAGTCTTCTTCATTTATATATTGCTGATATACTGGCTCAACATATAGAAGTGTGTTGTCAAGTGGCACAATTATCATGTTTTTACTTATTTTAGTTCCTGTAACATTTAATGATTCTAACTCACTTGATATATCTTCATCTTGCTCTATTTGTGTGTCTAATTGCATTGGTCCTAATATATTACTATCTGATGCGAATTTATATATAGTAAGTTTTGGTGTTCCTCCTTCATAGGTTCCTACCATATATGATGTTATATTTTGTTTTTCATAAGGAGTATATGGTATAACTAATCCTAATTCGCTTTCTTTTGAATCTACTGTTTTTACCATTGTATAGTATGGTTCTATATCTGTTCCTGTTTTTGTTGTAACTTTTCCTGTGTTATGTGTTGCAATATCCCATACATCGTCTCCTCTATATAGCACGTCTGGTTGAATATCATGATATCTTTGAGCAATCTCTGCTTGTATATTATACAAGAATTCTGGATATATAAATTGACTTCTTATATCACTTGGTACGTCTTTTTCTTCAGCAAATAAATCTGGATATATTTTCTTATATGCACTTGCTATTGGGTCTGTTTTATCTGTAATATAGAATTTAACAGTTCCGTCATATGCATTTATTAACACTTTAACAGAATTTCTAATATAATTTAATTCTAATTTATTTAAAGCATCAAGTTGAAGTGTTGTTTTTTGTGAATATGGATAATTATTTGATGTTGTATATGCATCTAGTACCCATATTAAGTTTCCATCATCATCTACTACCATATATGGATTTTCATCATATAATAGATATGGCATTAGTGTTTTTGCTCTTTCTATTATATTTCTATTTGTTAATATTTTACTATCCGCATTTACATTTGCTGAAAATGCCAATTTCAAGTCTCCTTCTTTAATACCTAAAATAAATCTATCTATAAAGTTTAGGCTTAATCCCGCATTACCAGAATATACGTTTTCTGCATTTGTTGTACTTGATTCAGGATAATCAAACTCTTTTCTATTTTGGCTATTTGTTACTACATTATTATTTGTTTGTAATCCAAAATATATTCGTGGTTCTTTTACTGTTACTACATCGTTTTCGCCTGAATTGAAATCTTTTTGTAGTTTTAATAAATTACCATTTTCATCTGTTGATGTTGCAGATGTAACAACTATGCCATAACCATGTGTATATTCATATGTTTGATTATTGTATGTTCCATTAGCATTCGCTATCTCTCTTGGTGAAATATATACTAATTGTTGTTTTCCATTTACTCTATAACTAGAAATTTTAGCTGTATCATATGTGTAATATCCTTTTTCAGTTTGTATAGTATTTAAGTCTTGTAATACAGTTTCACTATCAACAAGAGCTATATTGTTAATTGTATCTGATAATGTATTTAAAGTATCTTCAGTAATTGTTTCTCCACCATTTTCAATTGTGTACACTTGTGAGCTTTCTATTCCATATGCTTGTTTTGTGAATGTTATATTGTTTTGTATATTGTTTTCTTCTTTGTCTAATTCATTTGGGTTAATAAATATTACTTGGAATAGTGCCATAACAATTATTAAAACTATTAAATAAATTGGTACAACTAAAATCCACATTATTACTTTTTTTGTTTTATGTTGATTGAATTCTTTTATTGCCATAAATACTGATAAAATTATAAGGATTGGTAGTAACATATAGCCCCATAATTTAATTGTTGTATCAGTAACTCCTGCACCATATATTGAATATGTTTTATCTTCTTGTAAATTTAAAAATTTATTAAATCCTATATCTTGCGTTTTCATTAACACAAACCCTGCTAAAAATACTGCTAAGATTTTTAAATTAGTAAATAATTGCTTTAAAAGATTACTTCTTTTCAATATGTCTCTATCTAGTCCATCAAAGCAAATATTAAATACTGCAATATAATATATTACTGTATATATTGTTAGTCCAATTATTAAGAAAATTGCATATAGAAGTATTGTTTCTATAAATGGTTTTTGGAACATGAAATATCCTACATCTAGTCCAAATACTGGATCTGCTATATTAAACATTGTACTATTTGTAAATAACATAAATTGATTTAATATTACTTCTGATGTTATTGCACTAACTATTACAGATATAATAAATGCAAGTGACTTATTGGGAAGTCTAGGCATTTCTTTTTTCTCTGTCTCGAAAAACGTTTTTAATGCTTTTTTAATTCTATTATTATTTAAGTACATAACAATGAATAAAAATATAAAATTAATTACAAAAGTTATTGACATATAATTTACATTTTGCCAGAATATGTCTACATATTCTTTACCTATTTCTAGAATTTCTAAGTATTCTCCTCTAAAAATAACATAGCCAATTATTGCTACTAATACTATGAAAAGTAATACTATAAACATTCTTCTTTTACTTTTCTTTTTAGTTTTATTATCCGCTTTGCTGTCTGCTTTATTATTGATATTATTTTTTTCTTTTGATTTAACTTCATTTACAGTATTTTTTTCTTTACTATCTGTACTCATAAGCTTCTCCTTTCATTATATTAAAGCTTTAACAAAGTCTTCGCTATTAAATATTTCCATATCATCTATTCGCTCACCAATTCCTATGAATTTAACTGGCATTTTGTTTTCTTCTACAATTCCTATAACAACTCCACCTTTTGCTGTTCCATCAAGCTTTGTAAGTATTAATCCTGTTATATCAACTGTTTCTTTAAAAGCTTTTACTTGACTTATTGCATTTTGTCCAGTTGTTGCATCTAATACCATAAGTATTTCTTTTGATGCATCTGGAAGTTCTTTATCTATTACTTTCTTTATTTTAACTAGCTCGTCCATTAAATACTTTTTATTATGCAATCTTCCGGCAGTATCACAAATAAGTACATCTGCATTTTTTTCCCTTGTAACCTTAATTGCATCATATACTACTGAAGCAGGGTCAACACCTTCTTCTCTTTTTACTATATCACAATCTGCTCTTTTGGCCCATATTTCTAATTGTTCTACAGCAGCTGCTCTGAATGTATCTGCAGCAGCCACTACAACTTTTTTGCCATCTTGTTTTAATCTATTTGCAATTTTTCCGATTGAAGTAGTTTTACCTACTCCATTTACACCAACTACTAATATAACTGATGGTTTTGTTTCTAAATGTAATGAATTATCAACTGAATCTAATATCTCTTTTATTTCTTCTCTTAATGCCTGTTTTACATCTTCAATATCTTCTAATTTTTGTTTTTTTATTCTATCTCTAAGATTATTTATTATTTTAGTCGATGTCTCTACACCAACATCTGACATGATTAAAACCTCTTCTAATTCATCTAATAAGTCCTCATCTACTTTTCTAAAAGTACTAAATACATTATTTATTTTTTCTTCAAATGAATTTTTCGTTTTGCTTAATCCTTTTTTTAATTTATCAAAAAAGCCCATTATATCCTCCGAAATAATTATTAAAATTTAGTATTTTACATTTGATATTATATTATTTTTAGCAATTTATGTCAATGTTTATTTTATATATGTAGGTTTATGTATACCAAATTTTATCTTACACCTTTTATTGTTCTTTTAGATGGCGAAGGTTTTCTTCTTGCATCTAATATATACATTTTCTTCTAATGTAAATTCATCTGGCCTATCCTTTTCTTCTAAATCTTTTTTACTACATTCTTTTATTTCTTTTTCATCATAATAAATTAATTTAAAATCTTCTCCATAATTCGATTTTAACTCACACATACTCTTTATCCACTTCCAAATAACTATGTATTATTTTACAATAAATATCTATTCTTTCTGAATTAAAATAAATCATTTTCTTTTCTTCACATTCGACATTTTTAGTTTATTTATTATATACTAATTATTCTAATAATACAACGTTGAAGCAAAATTAAATTTATAAAAGAAAAACGAATTGTATGTATAATTTACAATTCGTCTTTCTTTTATATTTTTCTTATTTATTTTAATCTAGTGTCCAAGTTCCTATACTTTGTCTATATTGGAATTTATTATTTCCTGTAATATCAAATACGATATCATTATTATTTATTGGAAGTTCATTACTTGGTTCGTATGTACTATGATACTTTGTATAACTAAAAGATATTACCCAACACTGAGTATCATCATACAAATCTCCTTCAGAATAATATACTCTATATGTTCCACTTCCAGTATCTGTGTATTTTTCACCATTAACATTTTCCCAATTATTTTTATATGTAAATGTTCCATCTGAATTTATTGTATATTCTCCTGCTGCTGGACCTTCTATGTCTGGTGTATATGTTCCATATTTTAATGTATAGCTTCCTGCTTTAGCTCCTGCATTTCTAGCTTCCTCTTCAGCCTTTTTCTTTGCTTCTTCTGCTTTTCTCTTTTCCTCAGCTTCTTTTTCCTTTATTTCTTCTTGTGCATCTTTTATGTCGCGTTTTATTGATTCTATTTTTTCTACTTGTCCTGTTACTTCTGTTTTAACTTCTTCTGTTACTATATCTTCTTCTTGTTTATACCCATTTACTGTCTCTTCCATTGTTTCTTTTAGACCATCTATATTATTTAAATCAACACTTATCTGTGTACTTTCTTCTACTTCAGGTTTTACAAATGTTTCGTCGAATTTTGATATTGTAATTTTATCTCCATCTACAGTTTCTTGAACTGTTTCTTCTCCTTTTTCTATTGTTATTTCTTCTGGAGTTCCTGCTGATACTAAATTTTCTGATGTAGTATTGCTTACTGTATTTTCATTAACAATGTTATTATTAGCTATATTGTTAGAATTTTCTGTTATAGTATTATTGTTTTCTTGAGTACTATTAGTCATAGTAGTTTCACCTAAAGTGATTGGACTATATACATCAGAATTTTCTTTATCTATATGAATATACCATATATATTTATTTAAAGATATATTATATAATAATTCAACATCTGATGGCTCACTTACAATTCTATTATAAACATTTTGTTCACCTTGTATATTATATACATTAACATAATTGTCTCCCTCTTCTTTGTAGTTCATTATCATTACTGGAGCTGCATTTTCTTCTATGTCAATAAATTGTAGAGTTACATCTTCCATATTGTCATGAATTCCATAAAAATCTTCTTTCATTTCTTTACTTTCTGATTCCATTCCAGCTTTTAAAAATGCATAATATGTATCTCCCCATGTTGTTCCAACTGTTTCATTTTTCTTAATATTTTGCCATATAAAATACCCCACAACAGCTATAATTAGGACAATTAAAATAATAACTGTTACAATTATTGGTGCTTTACTCTTTTTGTTTTTCTTCTCTTTTACTTCACTTTGTTTTTCAGCTTTTTCTGTTTCTTCTTGCTTAGTTTCTGTTTTATTGGTCTCCTCATGTACTACTTCGTTATTTTCTTGTACATCTTTTTCTTTGTTTTCATCCATTTATAACATCTCTCCCTTTTATTTTTTATATAATAAAAAAATTGGAGCCAATAAGCAGAATCGAACTGCTGACCTACGGGTTACGAATCCGTTGCTCTACCAACTGAGCTATATTGGCAAATATTACGAGATACTAATTTGTATTAAATTAGTATCTCTTTTATTGATTATTTTATTATATAGTTGATTTTTTTATTTTTAAATTCTAAAAGTGTTTTCCTTTTTTCCTTCCGCCTTTGTCATTATTATCATCTTCATTTTTTATGTCTGCTCCGAAATTTTCTTCTATAACACTTCTTCTATGTTTTCTTATTGGATCCATCTCTTCATTTTTAGAAGTTCTTTCTGTTGCTTCTGGTACATTCTTATTGTTTATAACATTATTTAAATCTTGAGTATCTCCTAAATCTTTTTTACTGTCTGAATCTTTATCTTTCTTTTTAGTATCTTTATTTAGAGAATCAAAACCTCCATAGTATGGCTCTGCTTCTTCTTGTTCTCTTTTTGCTTTTCTTTTATGTCTTACAACAGCTATAATTATTATTAGTAATACTAGAACTCCTAACGCTATTCCTCCATATAAGAATAACTCATCATTACTTATTCCCGGTATTAGTTGCTCTTCTTGCTTTTCTACAATATTTACAATTATTTGATATGTTGCAATTTCCTCATCATCTTCTGATTTTACTAATATTGTAATTATATTTTCTCCTAATTGTAAACCTGTATTTCCTACTATTTCTACAGTTGCATTATCTTGGTCTGCTACTGCATTTATATTTAAGCTTGTTACTGTTAAATCATTAATTTCTAAAGTGTATTCATGTATATCAGAAGTAAATTCTGGTGTTAATGTATATCCCTCTACACTAAGTTCTGATAAACCTATATTTGCAAATTCACCTTTCGTTACACTAATTGTGTATGTTCTGGCTGTTCCATCTTCTGCTGTTACTGTTATTTCTATAGTATTTACACCATCTAATAACTCATCATTACCTGTTATTTCTACCTTTGCATTTTCATCTGTAGGTACTGCATCAAAATCTAATGATGTAACATCTTCTGGCACATTTAAAGTATATTCTGTAACATCTGAATTAAATTCTGGTGTTAATGTATAATTTCCATCTATTTCTAAAGATTTTAATGTTTTATCTGCTGATTCTTCTGGCTTTTCAGTTGATAAATAGCTACTACTTACGTATGCTGTTTGTCCATTGTATGTTACTCTACTCCAGGTAATTCCATTAACAGCATTTGTTGCTTCTCCTGTTCTTGTTAATTCATCCCCTGCACTTAAAGTTCCTATTGATGAACTACTTGTACTATAGCTTGATCTGACATTTATGCCACTTTCTGTTGCATATACTGTTTCATTTACATCTCTAAAGCTTGGTTTGGTTTCTTCATCATTTTTTTGTGTTGAAGTACTACTTTTTTTGGTTGAATTACTTCCGCTGCTTGAAGAAGAGTTACCACTGCTTCCACTTGATGAAGAACCTCCATTTGAAGAACTTCCTGATCCACTATTTGAAGAAACTGCTCTTACTGTAACTGTTTTTGTTTTATTTACTGAGCTATTTTGTTGATTTACGTCTGTAATATCTCCTGTTAGTGAAAATGTTACGGTACCTGCACTCTTAGCTTTATATGTACCTGAAAATGATTTTGTTATATTACTTTTATAATTGTCTAATTCCATTGATGAATTAAGTTGAGTTCCATTTGCTTTTAAACTTAAATTCCATTGAGCCGCATTAACTTTTGCTGTTACTGTTATTGTATCTCCTACTTCAACAGAGCTTTTATTCACACTCAATGATGTACTTGCCGCTTTTGAATTTGTTGTCATTATCCATAATATTAATATTCCAAATAAAGCACCACACATTACTTTTAGTATCTTTTTCATATTTGTTTCTCTCCCAAAATAATTTATAATTCTATGTCTTTAACATTTGCTACTTGTTGTTTAACTATTAGTGAATCTCCTGAATTTATTTTTCCGTCTTCATTCACATCTGCTGCTTCTGAATAATATTTATTAGTAATACTTTTTACTTTAGCCACATGTTGTTTAACTATTAATGAATCTCCTGAATTAACTTTTCCATCACCATTTGTATCACCAAGTTTTACTGCTGTGTATGTTTTACCATTATATGTAATTGTATATCCTGTTCCTATATTTCCAGAAGTAACTGTCTTACCACTTGCATTCTTTATAACAGCTCCAGATGCTTTACTTTTAACGTTACTAACTGTTATATCCGGTTCACACATTAAATTAGAACCACTTGTTTCAAATCCACTACCTTTTATTGCAGTTGAAGAACCACTACTATTATCCTTAAGGTCATCTGGTGTTATAGCATCATCACTACCTTTTATTGGTTTAATAAATACTTCATCATCATCACCTCTTGCAACATAACCAGTTTTTCCTGAGTCTGATACAACTTTATCCCAAATATATCCATTTGCTGTTGATGATTGTTTTTCAATTCTAGTTAATTCTTCACCTTTATCAATATATCCTAAAATAGTAGAACTTGTTCCTGGACTTTTTCTTAATGTTAATCCACCATTACATACAACTTTTACAATATCTTTACCAGAACTTGTAGAACCACTACTTGTAATTTCCTCTAGATATCTTGCAACAATGTATCCTTGTGTTCCATCTGAAAGTTTTATTCTAGACCAACTATATCCATCAACATTATTGTATTTTCCTTTTTCTATTATTGTTACTCTTTGGCCTACTGTAAGTGTTAAAAGTGTTGTGGTATTTGATGTTCCAGGTCCATTTCTTACATTACCTGGTTCTACAGCAATTGCACTAATATTGCAATTTGTAATATCGCTAATTTTCTTATATCCTGAACCTGATACCACATATCCTTTTGTACCGTCACTTAAAACTACTTTGTCCCATTTATATCCATTTACTTTATCTGAACCAATTTCAATTCTTAAAATTTTATCGTTTTTCTTCAAAGTTTTTAATTTTGCTGAGCTTTTGCTTCTTTCTTTATATACCACTAGTGAAGATGCTGTTACTTGTATATTTTGTGTAACTATAGATTGTGTTCCTGGCATTGGGCATCTTGATGTTGGCATATTATCATATACTGGTATTAAGAAGTTAAATGACATATCTAAATCATCATCTATCTCTCTATATGTACTTAATATATTCAAGCTCTCTGACCTTGCAGCTGAAACGTTTTGCATATATTGATGTGAATAAAGGCTTCCATCACTATCATCGACATCAAATTTTTGTAAATATAATGTGTTTTGTCCTGAAGATATATATCCGTCTGCTAAAAATTCAGCTCCACCTTTTATAGCTTTTTCTGGTGTTGACCAACCTTTCTTTTTAGCATATGCTAATGCATTTTTTATAATTGCTGTACTACTGCTTCCTGTAGCATTAACATTTAAGAAGTTATAATATCCTTTATATCCTGAATATGTACCTGATGAAGTAGATGAACCTGTTGAACCTTGTTCTTGTACAATTCTTGATGCTAAATGATATGGACTTATTCCTGCTGCCTCTGCTGCTTCCATTATAACTTTTGCATATGACTTACTTATTGTTTTTGTTGCTCCACTAGATGTTTTATACTTAATTGTACTTGTATCCATAAATGTTCCATCTAAAATCTTTTGAACTCCTGAAGTTGTATATGTTCCATCTTTCCATTCTAGATTTTCAAATTGGAAAATATAATCTTCATTTAATGCATTTCTTGGGTCCATATAATATGAAACTGTTGCTGCAGATGCACATCTCCAGCTTCCATTATCATATGCTTTATTTCCACAAATTGAACATACCCATTCTCCTGATTTATTTTGTACTAAATTTCTTCCATGTTTTACTGTTGTTTCATTTTTTATAACTGTATTCCAGTCAAGCCCTGTATATAGTATTGTAAAAGACCAGTCTGGATGCTCTTTTAATAAATTATCTAGTAAAGATGAATATCCTGGATAATCATCTAACATACTGCTCCCTTTTTTGTATTCTTTTGTGTTTTGAGCTTTTGCTTGCGATTTATTTCCTAATATTATATTTGTTACAATCCCCATAATTAGTATACAAACTAACAGTATGCTTATGCACTTTAGTAATCTACTATTTATGTTCATATTTTCAAATTCCTCCTCATTAGTTTTTTATCGACAATTTTTTCAAATACAGTATAACATTAATATTTTTTCCAGTCAAGCCAATTTTTTCAAATTTATTTTCCTATTTTTCCCTAAAAAAGTCCATATTTTTTAATCTTTTTTGGTATATTTTCTTTACAAAAAAAGCTCTTTAATATAAAATAATATAGGATGAAAAGAAAGGTGAAAATATGGATAAATTCATTACAAAAAGTGAGCAAGAAACAATTGAATTTGCACAACAATTTGCAAAGAAACTAAAAACAGGAAATATTATTCTTCTTATTGGAGAACTTCGGTTCTGGTAAAACAAAATTTGTACAAGGTATACTTAAACATTTTGGATTAGAAGATGAAATTTCTAGTCCAACCTTTACAATTGTTAATGAATATACTTCTGATAATATAAACATTTATCATTTTGATGTATATAGGTTAGCAGATTCTGATGAGTTTTATGCAATGGGCGGTGAAGAATATTTTTCTAAAGGAATTTGTTTAATTGAGTGGGGTGAAATTATTGAAGACATTTTGCCTAAACCTTATACAAAAATTGTTTTTAAGAAAGATTCTGATAATCCAAATATTAGAGAATTAGATATACAAACTATTAGTTAAAGGGGTAATTATATTGAAAACACTTGCAATAGATACGTCATCAAAAGTCTGTACTGTTTCTATTTTAGATAATGATGATGTATTAATAAATTTATACAATGATGATGAAAAAACGCATTCAGTTAAATTAATGTCAATGATAGATGAAGCTTTTAAGAAAACTAATTTAAACTTGTATGACATGAATCTTTTAGCTTGCTGTATTGGACCTGGGTCTTTTACAGGAGTTAGGATTGGGATTGCTACAATAAAATCCTTTTCTGATGTAACAAATATCCCTGTAGTTGGTGTTAGTTCTTTAGAAGGGTTAGCATATAATGTTCAAGAACAAGTTTCTGAATCTACACTTGTATGCTCAATTATTGATGCTAAAAACAATAATGTTTATTGTGGTTTATACAATTTTAAAAATGATAATTGTAATAAGCTTTCTATTTTTGCCGAAGATATTAATAAAACAATATCTAGTATTAATCATGTATTTAAAACTCAAAATTTTGATAACATATTTTTCGTAGGTGATGGTTCTGTTGTTCATAAAGATTTGTTAGAATCAACCTTTAGTAATACTACTTTTGCTAATGAAAAAGATAATTATCAAAATAGTATTAGTATAGCAAAATCAGGTATGCTTAAATATCATAATGGTGAATATGGAGATTCTTCTACTATCTCTCCTATTTATTTAAAAAAATCACAGGCAGAAAGAGCTTTAGAAGAAAAGATTGAAATTTCACAGATGACTCATGATGATATTGAACTTATTTCAAAAAATTTCAATGAAGAATTTGATAAATTTTGGAGTGTTGACAATTTAAAGAATGATTTTAATAATCCTAATTCTTCATATTTTATTGCGAAACTTAATGATGAAATTGTAGGTTTTGTTGGTACTTTAAAAATAATTGATGAATTAAACATTATGAATATTGCAACAAAAGTTAACAAAAGGAGCTTAGGTATCGCATCAAAACTTCTTTCATATATTATAGATTATTCAAAATCTATAGGTTGTAAATCTATTACATTGGAAGTAAATGAGAACAATTTACCAGCTATACATTTATATGAAAAGTTTAATTTTAAAAGAATAGGTTTAAGAAAAAAGTATTATAATAATACTGATAATGCTATATTAATGACACTTTTGGTTTAATATATTTTAAACACTACAAAAAGAGAATTTTAAGGAGGAATACTAATGAAAAGAAAAAATGAACTAAATTATAAACAATTAAAATTAACTTGTGATCCAAAATCATTTAATTTTGAAACAACAGATGAATTAGAATCAATAAGTACAGGAATTGGTCAAGAAAAAGGATTAAAAGCCTTAGAATTTGGCCTTAGTATAGATATAAATGGATATAATGTTTATGTAGAAGGTCCTTATGGTGTTGGAAAAACATCTTATGTAAAAACTTTATTAAAAACGATATCTAAAAAAAGAAAAGCTCCAAATGATTGGTGCTATGTATATAATTTTGATAATCCAAATGAACCAGTTGCTATTTCTCTTCCCGCTGGGCAAGGTAAAGAATTTAGAGATGCAATGAAATCATTTATTAATGAAATTAAAGTTGACCTAAAAAATACATTTAATAACGAGGATTTTGAAAAAGAGAAAAATTTAATTAAACAAGAATATGAAATTAAACGTAATTTATTATTAGAAGATTTAAATAAAAAATCTGCTGAATATGGTTTTACTGTAAAATCATCACCTAATGGTATTTATATGATGCCTATATTAAATGGGAAAACTATAGCAGAAGAAGAATTTAATAAACTTTCTGATGATATTAAAAAGGATTTTGAAGATAAATCAACAATAGTTCAACAACATATTATGGAAGCAATTGGTCAAATCAAATCAATTGAAAGAGAAGCAGATAAACGTATTCAAGAATGGCAATCAAATGTTGCACTTCTTACAATTAACGCACATATTAATCTTATTAAATCTAAATATAAAAGAAATAAAAAAATTAATACATTTTTAGATTCAATAAAAAAAGATATTTTAAAAAATATAAATTGTTTTACTACAGAAGAAAGACAATTAGATGCCAAACTTCAAGGTCCACAAGCTGCTCACCCAGAAATACTTAAACCTTGGCTTAACTATAGAGTAAATTTATTTATAGACAATAGCAATCTTGATGGCGCTCCAGTAGTTGCAGATACAAACTATTCTTATCATAATATTTTTGGTAAATTGGAATATGAAAATTATTATGGAAGTTTAAAAACTGATTACACAATGTTAAAACCTGGTCTACTTCATATTGCTAATGGTGGATATTTGGTATTCCAAGCAAATGATTTATTAACCAATACACTATGCTACGATGCACTAAAAAAAGTTTTAAGAAGTAAAAGATTAGGAATTGAAAATGCAGCAGACCCACGTTCTTCAATGGTAATGGTTTCTTTAAAACCAGAACCTATTCCTTTAGATTTAAAAGTAATTTTAATAGGTGATGAAAGTTTATATCAGACTTTACTTGCTATGGATCCAGATTTCAGAAAGCTTTTCAAAATAAAAGTTGAATTTGCTGATGAAGCTCCTATTAGTAAGGATAATATGAATAAACTTGCTAGATTTGTAAAAGGATATTGTGAATATGAAAATTTACCAGCTTTAGATGCGGGCGCAATGGCAAAAGTTGTAGAATATGCCTCAAAACTTGCAGATAGTCAAGATAAATTATCTACACGTTTCACAGATTTATCATTAATAATAGGTGAAGCTGCAACATGGGCTAAGCTTGCAAAATCTAAGCTTATAACTGCTGAATATGTTGAAAAAGCGCTAAAACAAAAAACTGACAGAGTTAGAAAATATGATGATAAATACATGGAAATGATAAACGACCATACACTTTTAATAGATACTGATGGTTTTGAAGTAGGTCAAATAAATGGCCTTACAATAATGAATGTTGGTGACTATACTTTTGGAAAACCTGTTAAGATAACAGCTAATACTTATACTGGTAAAAACGGAATTATAAATATTGAACGTGAAGTTGAACTTTCTGGTTCTTCTCATTCTAAAGGTATATTAATTCTTAGTGGATATTTAGGAGAAATGTTTGCACAAGATATGCCTCTATCTCTTACAGCAAGTATTTGTTTTGAGCAATTATATAGTGGTGTTGATGGAGATAGTGCATCAAGTACAGAATTGTATGCCCTACTTTCTAGTTTGTCTGATATACCAATAAATCAAGCTTTTGCTGTTACTGGTTCTGTAAACCAAAAAGGTGATATTCAACCAATTGGTGGTGTAAATGACAAAATTGAAGGATTCTTTAATGTTTGTAAAATGAGAGGTTTAGATGGATCTCATAGTGTAATAATACCAAAACAAAATATTAAGAATTTAAATCTTTCAGATGAAGTAATACAAGCTGTAAAAGATGGAAAATTCCATATATATGCAATTTCTACTATAGATGAAGGAATTGAATTGTTAACTGGTGTTCCTGCCGGTAGCAAAGATGAGAATGGAAAATATCCAGCTGGAACAGTAAATTATTTGGTTTATCAAAAATTAAAAAAATATGCAAAAATTAGTAGAGATAATTCATAAATAATAAAAGAAAGTAGACATTTTTAAATAGTCTACTTTCTTTTATATATTTAATTTATATTTTCTTTTCAATTTAGATAATTATTTTTTAGATAATTATTTTTTTCGAATTTAAAGTCAATCTATTTTAATCAAAACAACAAAATTTATATAGCTAAAAATCAATTAATTCAACTTTAATATCAACTTTGTCACCTTTGTTTTTATTCAAAAGAATAATTTTTTCTGTACTTATATAATCATTTAAGCTTATTTCTTCTCCATCATAATACAAAATTCCTTTTTGCATCTTTTTTAATTTACCGTAATCTCTAAATTTTTTAGCCTTTTCTATCCTATCTTTTATTTTTCCATCCTTGTTTCTTACATTTTTCTTTTTTAGAAAATATGTTACTAAAACATTTTCAATTATTCTTGATCTATATTTTATATAAGATACTTTCTTATTTTTATTTATTGAAAAACATTTTCCATGCCAAAATATTTTTTCACCTTTATAGTTAGAATTAAAATAATTAAAGAAATATTGTGAAAACATTGCTATAATCTCATTAGAATAATTTGATTTATCACTAGGTTCCAAATCGTCAATAACTATTTTAGGATTATCTACTATAAAGCTAATTTCATCTGAGCCAAATATACACAAACAATGATATCTGCTTGAAAAATATTTTGCTGTTTCTTCTAGAGCACGAAAAAAGCTTCCTCTATATTTATCCATAACATTAATTGCATTATTTCTAGTTATACCTTTTCCATCTAGCCTAAGTACTAATGGTTCTTTCAAGCTTAATCTCATACTATATTTAGTTTGTATTTGATAAAAATAATTATTCCACATATTCATACTCTCTCCTAAATATATTTATAGTCTATTTGGAGAAGATTATCCAAATAGACTTTGATATGTAGAAAACTAAATATAATTTAGTTCTATAATAATCAAATTTCGTGGATAAGTTCCAATACTATTTAAAACTACATATCAAAACTTATTATATCACATTATTTTACATTTTACAAATGATGCCATTTTGGACAGCCCCTTTGCCATTGGCGACAGACCCCATTGGCACAAATGATGCCAATGGGACTTTTTCCATTGGCATACACTTTAAATTTATATTATTTTTCTTCCTTTTTATCAGCTGCTTTTTCTTCTTTAGCTGTTTCAGCTTTTTCTGCAGCTGGTTTTTCTTCTTTAACTTCTTCAGCTGGAGTAGCTGTTTCTGTTGCTGTAGCTTCAGTTGTTGGTGTTTCTTCAGCTACTTGTGCTTCTGCTGCAACTTCTGTTTCTGGAGCAACTTCAGGAATTTCTTCCTTTATTGTAATTTGTTTGTTTTCAATTCTTGCTCCTGTATCTTCTTTAGTCTTAGCAGCTTTACCTATTCTATCTCTTAAGTAGTATAATCTAGCTCTTCTTGCTTTACCAACTCTAACTACTTCTACTTTTTCTACCATTGGTGAATGTATTAAAAATGTTTTTTCAACACCTACACCGTAAGCTATTTTTCTTACAGTAAATGATGCATTTACACCTCCACCTTGTTTCTTTATTATTGTTCCTTCGAATACTTGGATTCTTTCTCTATTTCCTTCTTTAATTCTTTGGTGTACTCTTACAGTATTACCAACTTTTAAATCAGGTATCTTATTTTTTAATTGTTCATGTTCTATTGATTTTATGATATCCATTTGATATCCTCCTTCCTTTAATTTTTATTTAATAAATCTGGTCTTTTTAATTTTGTTATTTCTAATGATTTTTCATCACGCCATTTTTTTATATTTTCATGATGTCCAGAAATTAATACTTCCGGTACTTTCCTACCTCTAAATTCTTCTGGTCTTGTATATTGAGGATATTCTAAAAGATTGTTACTAAATGATTCTTCTTTTACAGATTCATTATTTAGAACTCCTTCTACATATCTACTAACAGAATCTATAAGTACCATTGCTGGAAGCTCTCCTCCTGTTAAGACATAGTCCCCAATAGATATTTCCTCATCTACTATTTCGTCTAAAACTCTTTGATCTATTCCTTCATAATGACCACAAAGAAGTATTAAATGCTGGTTTCTTGATAGTTCTTTTACTTTTTCTTGGTTTAATACATTTCCTTGTGGAGATAAATAAATAACTTTTGCTGTTTCTTTATTTTTTATGCTAGAATAAGCATCATAAACCACATCTGGCCTAATTACCATTCCAGCCCCTCCACCATATGGAGTATCATCAACTTTTTTGTGTTTATCCTTTGAAAAATCTCTAATATTTATTAAATTAATTTCTATTAGTCCTTTTTCTTTTGCTCTTCCGATTATGCTTTCATCTAAAGATTCAAACATTTCTGGAAAAAGTGTAAGCACATCAAATTTCATTTTTCCTCCATTTATAATTTAAATTAAACCATTAATTAAATGAACTACTATTTTATCATTATCTATATCAATATCCTTTATAACTTCTTTTGTAGAAGGTAGCAATATTTGCTTTCCTAGGTCATCTTTTATTACATATATATCATGTACTTTGTTATTATATATATCATCTACTTTACCAAGTAAATTACCATCTTCATCATATACTTTTACTCCAATTAAATCTGCTATGAAATATGTATCTTCTGGAAGCTTTCTTGCATCCTTTCTATTTATTTTTATATAGCATCCTTTTAATTTCTCTGCCATATTTAAATCTTCAATTCCTTTAAATTTAATTAGAACTAGATTTTTATGATATTTTACTTCTTCAATTTGCTTTTCTATTAGTTCTTTGTTTTTTACAACAAATACACTTTTTAATTCTTCAAATCTTTCTAAATCATCTGTAAATGGTTTTACTTTAACAAATCCTTTAATACCAAATGTATTAACAATTTGACCTATTTCAAAATATTCTTGTTTCATTTCTACCCCTTTTTATTAGTCTAAAAATTCTATTGATATTTTCTTTTTATCCTTTGAATTTAAAGCCCTCATAAGAGTTCTAATAGAATTAGCAACTTTACCTTGCTTTCCTATTATTCTTCCCATATCTGATTCTGCTACTTTAACATTATAGATTGTTTTGTTTTCTTCTTCTTTTTCTGTTATTGTAACTTCATCTGGGTTCTCTACTATGTTCTTTACAATTGTTTCTAAAACTTGTTTCATCACAAATTCCTTTCTTGTTTTTGAACAGTTTCTGTCTGTGTTTTAAATTCTATTTAGCTTTTTCTATTAAAGCTTTAACAGTATCTGTAGGTTTTGCACCATTTTTTATCCATTTTTCTACTTTTTCTTTATCTAGAACTATTGTAGATGG
>CALXNM010000024.1 GCA_944389745.1 uncultured Clostridia bacterium
TTAACAGTATCTGTAGGTTTTGCACCATTTTTTATCCATTTTTCTACTTTTTCTTTATCTAGAACTATTGTAGATGGATCTGTCATAGGATTGTATGTTCCTATTTTTTCTATTATTTTTCCATCTCTTGGGCTTCTAGAATCTGCTACTACTATATGGTAGAATGGAGCCTTTTTTGCACCTTGTCTTTGTAATCTTATTTTTACCATTAATTTCACCTCCTGAAAATTTGTAAGAATTATTACTAATGGTTGATAATAATCCTTAAGATATATATTTAAAAAATTAAAATCAAAATTTATATAAAGCTTAGCTTTAAACTATTAAATTATTTAAACATATTTTTCAAATCTGCCGGGTTCATACCTTTCATCATTTTTTTCATGTTTTTACTATCTTTCATCTGCCTCATCATTTTTTGTGTCATTTCAAATGATTTCATGAATTTGTTTATTTCTTGAACTGAGGTTCCACTTCCTTTTGCAATTCTTACTCTTCTATTACCATTTAAAATTTTAGGATTTCTTCTTTCTTCTTTTGTCATAGAAGATATAATTGCTTCTATTCTTACAAATTCTTTATCATCTACTTTAACATCTTTTAATTGATTCATGCCTGGAATCAATTTTAATAACGATGAGAATGAACCCATTTTTTTAATTTGTCTAAGCTGTGTTAAATAATCATCTAAATCTAAGTCTTTTTTCTTTTTTAATTGCTTTTCTAATTTTTCAGCTTCTTCTATATCTATTGCTTCTTCTGCTTTTTCTATAATTGAAAGTACATCACCCATTCCTAAAATTCTTGATGCCATTCTATCAGGATGAAATACTTCTATATCACTTAATTTTTCACCTGTTGCTGCAAATTTTATTGGTTTTCCTGTTATCTTTTTAACAGATAATGCAGCACCACCACGAGTATCACCATCTAATTTAGTTAATACAACTCCATCTATACCAAGTGCTTCATCAAATGCTTTTGCAACATTTACGGCATCTTGACCTGTCATTGCATCTACTACAAGTAATATTTCATGTGGTTTTACATTTGCTTTTACATTTTTTAGTTCATTCATTAATTCTTCATCAATATGTAAACGTCCTGCTGTATCAAGTATAACTACATCATTCAATTTACTTAATGCCATATCTACTGCTTGTCTTGCAATTTTTACTACATCTTTTGAATTTTCATTTGCATAAACAGGTATATTTAATTGTCCTCCCACAACTTGAAGTTGTTTTATAGCTGCTGGTCTATACACATCACATGCAACTAGAAGTGGTTTCTTGCCTTGTTTTCTTAGTAAATTTGCAAGTTTTCCTGCAGTTGTAGTTTTACCAGAACCTTGAAGTCCAACAAGCATTATTATTGTTGGTGGGTTTGGAGTAAAGTTAATTTTACTTTCTGTTCCTCCAAGTAGTTCTACTAATTCATCTTTAACTATTTTTATAACTTGTTGTCCTGGTGTTAATGATTTTAAAACATCCTGTCCTAAGGCTTTTTCTTGTATGGTATTTATAAATTCTTTAACTATTGCATAGTTAACATCTGCTTCTAATAACGCAAGTTTTACCTCTCTTAACATTTCTTTTAAATCTGATTCTGTAATTCTTGCTTTTCCTCTTAATTTTCTGGTTACTTCTTGTAACTTAGCAGATAAACCTTCAAATGCCATACTATTTTCCTCCTTTTAAATTAGTTTAAGCAAATTAGTTCTTTCGTAACATTATTCAAAATCTTTTCAATTTTCTTATCTGATGAAGTATCTTTTATCTTGTTTAGTTCTTCTATAATGCTTTGAATTTGCTTTTCTTGATCACGCATCTTTTTCATAATTAAAAGCTTTTCTTCAAATTCGAAAAGTTTACTCTCCCCCTTTTTTATCATATCTCTTACTGCTTGTCTTGTTATATTGTTATTTTCAGCTATTTCAGAAAGTGAATAGTCATTGTTATAGTAATCATTAATAACTTCATATTGTTTTTCAGTTAAAAGTTTACCATATATTTGGCAAAGAATACTTACTTCAACTTTCTTTTCCACTTTATCACTTCCTAATTCAGACATAAAAATATTAGCATTATTTTGTAATGCTAATATACTTTACACTATTTTTGTGGATTTGTCAAGTGTTTTATTGATTTTTTGTATAAATTATGACTTTTTTATTATATTCGTCAAATATTTTATGTATAATTATTTTCTTATATATGTAACATATTCATAATCATATGGATTGTTTTCGTTTTTTAATCCTTTTTCTCTTTCTACTTCTTGCCATACATTTTTATCTATTTCTGGGAAATAAACATCACCTTCAAATTCTTCGTCAATTTCAGTTATATATAGCTTATTAGCTTTTGGAAGAAGTAATTTATATATACTTGCTCCTCCTATAACGAAGTTTTCTTCATCTGATGTTTCATATTTTCCTAATTTGCTTACATCATCTAAAACTTCTACATTTTCATCATCTATATCAAGTTTTGCATCATTACATAAAATTATATGTTTTCTATTAGGAAGTACTCTTCCTAATGATTCAAATGTTCTTCTTCCCATTATTATATTGTGTCCTGTAGTTAGTTTTTTAAATCTTTTTAGGTCCTCTGGCAGATGCCATATTAATTTATTATCTTTTCCTATTACATTATTTTTAGCAACAGCTACTATAATACTTAACATTAAATTTTCCTCCGATTTTGTTTTATTATTTTATTAATTTGTTTAAATTGCAACTGGAATTTTGCCAAGTTTTACATCTTTGTTATAGTCATATCCTTGAATTTCAAAATCTTCTTCCTTAAAATCATAGAAATTTTTTGTAGGATTGTTTATTACAAGCTTTGGACTAACATCCATAGGTTCTGCTGCAATTAACTTCTCAATTAGTGGTATATGTCTATCATAAATATGGCAATCTCCAATATTATGTGTTAAAGTTCCTACTTCTAATCCTGAAACTTGTGCAAACATACATAATAAAGCTGCATATTGCATTGTATTCCATCCATTTGCAGCAAGCATATCTTGTGAACGTTGGTTTAATATTAAATGTAGTTTTCCACCCTTCACTAGCCATTGTGTTCCATATGCACATGGCTCTAGCATCATATCTTTTAAGTCCTCAAAATTGAATATATTTGTCATTATTCTACGGCTTGATGGATCATTTTTTAATAAATATAAAACATAATCAACTTGGTCCATTTCCTTTATTCCATCTTTTGTTTTAAATTCATATTTTTTTCCTAATTGATAACCATAAGCTTTTCCAATTGTTCCGTTTTCATCAACCCATTGGTCCCAAATATGTGAATTTAAATCTTTAACTGCATTTGATTTTTTTTGCCATATCCATAATATTTCATCAATTGCTCTAAATATTGTTTTGCTATTATTTCTTAAAGTAATCATTGGAAATTCTTTCCCAACATCATACACATTACTAACTCCAACTATTGAATAATAATTTGCTTCTTCTCCATCTTGCCATCTTGTTCTTACATGAGTTCCTTCTGAAGAATACCCTTCTTTTATAATTTTTTTACATGTTTCAATAAAATGCTTGTCCGCTTCTGTCATTTTAATTTCCCCCTCAACTTCATTTAATTATATTACTGTGCCAATGGGGCCTGTCCCCTTTGGCATCACTTTTTAATATTCCCATGTAGGAACATATTCTTCTTCATGATCACCTAATTCTTGCATATATCCATTTGTTAAATTAAGTGTATATAGAAAGCTTTCAATTTCTTTGTATTCTTTTTTGTTTAATTTTCTGTTTATATATTCATCTTCTTTTGCCTTATATGTAGGAAAATATTGTGCCATAACACTTACATAAATATCTTCTGGCATATTTTCTTTTATCCATTTTAGAATATGCTTACTATTTTGCAAATGGTTTGGAAGTACTAGATGCCTTATAATTACTCCTTTTTTTATTATTCCGTTTTCGTCAAACTTAGCTGTCCCAACTTGATTATACATTTCTTTAATTGCTTTAGTCGCATATGCAAAATAATTATCTATTTTAGAATACTTTTTTGACATTTCATTCGAATAATATTTTAAATCTGGTAAATATACATCTATGTATCCCTCTAACGCTTTTATTGTTTCAACATTTTCGTATCCATTTGTATTATATATTATTGGAATTTTTAACCCATTTTTTCTAGCTATTTTTATCGCCTCTATTATTTGATATGCATACATTGTTGGTGTTACTAAATTAATATTATTTACACCTTTTGACTGCTGGGTTATAAATATATTAGCAAGTTCTTCTATTGTAATATCCTTGCCTCTGCCGAGCCTGACTTATCTCATAATTTTGGCAATACATACAACTCAAATTACAATTAGAAAAAAAGACCGTACCAGAACCATGTATTTTACTTATACATGGTTCTTCATAATTATGAGTAGATACTAATGCAATTTTTATTTTATCATCACATCTACATCTTCCTATTTTTCCTTCTTTTCTATTTACTTTGCATCTATGTGGGCATATTTCACATTTTTCTAGTTCTATCATTTTGTCTGTTCCTATTTCTGTTTTTTGCAAAATTTTATGAGTCTGTCCCTTAAAGTGTCATTATTCTCCGTCTTTTAGTCTTAAGTAACCAAGCTCATTCCATACATTATATGCTAGGTTTAATCTAAATAATAGCTTTGGTTTTGCACCTGCTCTGTTTTTATCAACTACGCATGCGTAATATCTTACATCTGGGTCATCGAATTTTTCTAGTTCAAAGAATTTTGTATCAACTTCATTTAAAGAATATTGATATTTGTCTAAGTCATCTCTCATTATTTGTTTTATTAAACATAATGTATCTAATACCTCTTTAACAGTTCTACTTACAGCTAAGTCGTTAACTGTTAAATTTATTGGTAATGTACTACTTTCTGTTAATTGTAGTGTTGAACAAATATACATACTAAAGTTTTGAGCTAAGTTTGAAAGTATTGTTGCTGTTCTTTTTATTTCCTCTCCATTTCCAATATTTGCTGTATCTGTTTTTAATGTATCATAAAATACATACTCTATTTTTTCTTTATAGTAATAATTCATTATTACTTTTTGAAGTTCATCATTAGTATGGTCTGTTATATTTATAAAATATATCATATTGTTTATTTGGTTGTTTACCCAATCTGTTACTGCTATTGTTTTGTTAAATTCTGTTGATACTTTTTTTAATCTTTCAACAAAATGTTTTCTTGTTTCTTTTGGCTCTTGTAAAACAAATCCATCATCATCTACTTTTACATTTGCATTTTCGTCTGGTCTAAATTTAAATTCTAGTAGTTCTCCTTCTGTTTTAGTTAATTTTTGCCCATGTAATTTTTGAATTTCTGGATTGTTTATTACTGTTGTTATTAAACATAGTTTCATTTTTTCTTCTGACATCTCGTTTGAAATTATAAGTACTTTTTTTCTATGAATAAATGCTGTATATGCTGATATATCAATTGTGAACCTACTTTTACCAGAGTTTGATGGCATAGCAAATGCCATTGTCTCACCTTTTCTTATTCCTTTGAATACATTTGATAAAATAGGGAAAGGTAATGCCAAACCGTTAGTTAGGTTGTTTTCACCTTTTTCCAAAAACTCTGTTAAATCTTCACTTAAAATGGCTTGTTTGAATTTTTGTGTTACACTTACTTGTACTATTGCTGCTTTTACTTCATCTGCAGACATTTGGTCGTATAATTCATAATCTACTATATCTATAATTCGCTCTTGTACATCTTCACGTGGTTCCTCTAAATAGCTTTTTCTTATTATACATAATTTTCTGAATTCAAGGTATACTTTTTCTGGATTTGCATCTTTTTGTGATATTTCATATTTTAATTCTTGTTTTTGTTTATATGTTTCATTATTATCTACAGAAAAGCTAAATCCTTGTTTTGCTATTTCTGGGGTAAATTTTCCACCTTCTGTAAACAATATGCTTTTATATATATTTAATAAACTTGGATCATCAAAATAACATTCTTCATTTATAATATAATATTTTACAATTAATTTGGGATTATTTAACAATAAACCAACATAAGTTTTTTCTAACTCTTCGTTTCTAAGCTTTTCTGGATATACTGATTCATGTTTCTTTTCTTCTACTTTGTAAACGACCTCATCATCGTCATCATCGTCGCCCCAACCAGATTTTATGTCGTCGTCTTCATCATCATCGTCTTCCTCTTCACCATCTTCTTCAGGTTCTTCTTCATTATTATCGTGTTCTTCATCATCATATGAATCTTTATATGATGAATATTCATCATCATCTTCCTCCGGATTTTCATTATCTTCTTCAATTTCTTCTTCGTCCTCATCATTTTCTTCGTCATATTCATCATCAACGTCTTCGTTTTCATCCTCCGACTCTTCTTCTGACTCTTCTTCAACAACTACTTTTTTTACTTTTTTACGACCTCTTTTCTTTGTAGATGCTGGCGTGCCGTTATTAAGAGCTCTTATCCTTTCCAAAGCTTCTTGTAATTTATTATTTTCAATTAATTTTCTTATTGCATTTATCTCTTTTTTATCTTTCCCTGCTTTTTCGAACGCATCTAATACTTTAGTTAGTTTTTCTACATCTCCATTTGCCATATTCTTTAGTTTACCCCTTTCTTTCGACATATAACTTTATTCGAATTCTATCACACTTCTTTTTATTTTACAATATTAAATAAAGAGGAAAGTTTAAAATTAAACTCCCTCTTTTTAGCCTATTTTTCACTCAATTTAACTAAAATATTTGTCCCTTTTGGTTCATTATGCATAGCTTTGATTGTTCCTTTATGTTTTGTTATAATTGTATGAGCAATTGATAAGCCTAATCCAGTTCCACCAGTTTGTCTTGAACGTGCCTTATCTTCTCTATAAAATCTATCAAAAACTCTTTTTAATCCTTCATCACTTATTCCAATACCTGTATCTTTTATTTCAATATTGCATTTTCCTTCTTTATTAAATGTATTTATTGTTATTGAATCTCCTTTTTCAGTATATTTTATTGCATTATCTAGTAATATAATTAGCATTTCTTCAATTTTATTTTTATCTATATTTATTTTTTTATTATATTTCAAATTTAATATTATCTTTTTATCTTCTAGTTTGGCAAAATCTTGATAAGGTTTTACTACTTCTTTTATTAAATCATCAATATTATATTCTTCTTTATTTAACTTATATTTGTTAGAATCAGACCTTGCTAAATCCATTAATTCTTTAATCATTTTAGATAAACTATTATATCTATATAATTTTCTCCTATTTGTACATAATGTGTTTTTATTGCATACCTATTAAACTTATTCTCTCCCACTACTATTTCTAAGCTTTTGTTTTCATTTGATTTTAATTCCATCTTTTCTATTTTTATTTCCTTTCTGATTTTTGTGAATTATACTTTTCTTTTCTTAAAATAAACTTAAAATTTTATTACATTATTTATTTTATTTTATTTTTAATATATGCTATAATATGCTATGTAAATTTTGATTTATTAATCGATTGGAGGCTATTTTATGATTTCAAAAAGTATAGTAAGAGTTAGATATGCGGAAACTGATAAAATGGGAATTGTGCACCATTCTGTTTATCCAATATGGTATGAACTTGCTAGAACTGATTTATCAAAACTTGCAGGATTCCCATATTCAAAAATGGAAGAAGATGGTGTTTTAACACCATTAGTAGAATTAAACTGTAAATATATCAAACCTGCTTATTATGATGATGAATTAGTTGTAACTGCAACTGTAAGCAAACTTACACCAGCAAGAATAGTTTTTTATTATGAAGTTTTTAAAGATGATTCTGACAAACCAATAAACACTGGTTATACAGTTCATGCTATAGTTAATAAAGATATGAGACCAATAAATACTAAGAAGTTATTTCCAGACATATATCAAACTATGGAAAAAATGATGGAAGAGCAGAAGTAAAATATATAACACTAAAGACCTATTTAAAAAAAATTCATTAGGAGGGTAAACAATGGCAATATTTGAAACAAAATCAAGAGTTGATATGAGTAAAGCAGATAGTAATGCATTTATAACAAATAAGGGAATGTTAGAGTTATTAGAAAACGCTGCATGTATGCATTCTGATACTGCTGGTCTTGGAATTAAAGATATTCCTTTCACTCATTTATCTTGGGTTCAATTAAATTGGAAAGTTAAGATTTTTAGAAGACTTTCATATGGAGAAGAAGTTACAATAAGAACTTGGGCTAGAAGTGCTACAAAAGTAAGTACTCTTCGTGATTTCGAAGTAATTGATATTGAAAATAAAACAGTTTGTATTGCTACTACCAAATGGACTTTAATTAGTATGGATACATTATCTATAACAAAAATAACTGATGATATTATTTCAAGATATGAACCAGAAGAAGAAACAGTGTTACCTGATTTTTCATTTAAAAGATTGAATGAACCAACTTCTTTTTCTAATAAATACATTTACACAACACAAAGAAGAGATATAGATGTAAATAAGCATATGCATAACTTAAATTATTTAGACTTAGCATACGAAGCATTACCTGAAAATGTTTATGCAAACAATTCTTTTAATAATATAGAAATTATGTATAAATCATCAATCAGATTTGGAGACACCTCAAAATGTTTATACACATATGAAAATGGTAAACACGTTGTTACTATAAAAAGCTTAGATGATAGAACATTACATTGTATAGTTAACTTGTGGTAAAATGCAACAAACTAATAAAAGACAACAATACTTTTCGTTTTTTTAAAAGTATTGTTGTCTTATTATTTACTCAACCTATTATTTATATTTTCAAATACATTGTTTCTAGTAATGTTAAATAATTCTGATAATGTTTGTGATATTATTTGTTTATTTTTCTTACTTGTTTTATGGTAAGATTTTATTAAGTTTCCAACAGTTTTAAATCTATTTTTAGACATCTCATATAAATTATCAGAGTTATTTTCAGTTATAAGTTCATAAATTATATTTATAAAATCATTTCTTTGTTTTGGTGTGAATTTTGTTGTCCATTCTTTTATAACGGCATCTATAAACTCACTCTCCGTTGTTACTTCTTTTAGTTTTATAAAAGATTTTCCTTCTACTTGCCATGTAAACAAATCATGTTGCATTATTCCTTTTTGTGTGCTTTTAATAATATTATACTTTTCTTCATGATACATTAATTTTCCAATTATTGAGGTTTGTGGTATATATGAAACTATTTTTTTAAGTGTGTCTTTATATTCTTGCATTTCAACTATTGGTTTACTTAATCCTGGTCCATCATTGTTGTAAATAGTTATTATTTTATCTTTTATATCACTTTTGCAAAATATACCAGCATACATTGCTAGGTTTCCACCTTTTGAGTGTCCTCCTACTAACATGTTTTTATGTAATTTCTTATATGTTTCTTCAACATATTTCACAGCTTCCTTTTGAGATGGAATATCTATATCCAAACTTATATTAAAATCCTCTTTCCATCCTACTAATGTATTATCAGTTCCTCTAAAAGCTATATATATAGTTCCATCTGGAATAAAAATTGTTACTGCAGAAAACTGTTTTTCTTCCTCTTTATTTATACTGTTTATATATCTAGTTATTTTTAAATCTCCAAATCTTTTACTTTCAGCCATCAATGGAAATAAATCTATATCTTCTTTTTGTAATATCTTTTCTTCATCAATTTCTGTTTGTAACCATTTATAATAAGCTTCTTTTATAGTTATAACATCATCTAAATTTTTAAATAATCCGTCTAAAGGAAAATATGAAAATCTAGAAAGTATTAAATTGTCTACTTCATTAAACTCTGATTTTGAAAATCTTAAATCGCCTCTCCATTTTATATAATCTAATATATTAGGCATTATTACCATTCCTTTTTTTGATTTTTCCTCATTCTATTATTATATTATTATTTTGTCAAGGAATTACATTTTTTCGAATTTTAATAAAATATATAACTCGACAATACCTAATAAAATGTATTGTTGCTTTAAACTTTAATTTATATTTCTGCATTTATTCAAAAATCTTTCTATTTTCCATTTGGTCTACACAATTTTCTTTTTGTTTTTCTCTCATTTTTTTCATAAAAGGTAAATAATATTCATCATCATTATCTACATAATCATCTTGTTCAATTCTATAATGATTATATATTATACTATTTCTATCTCTAAAACTAGAATCAACATAACTTGCTATATCTTCATCAAATAACATATTTATGTACTCCATCGCTTTTTCATGTGTTCCTAATTTATCCATTGCAGATGCATAATAATATGATGCTTTTACAACTATTTTTTCTATTTGGTTTTCTATTAAACTATCTGCCATAAAATTCAAGTCTTCTAATAATTTTGCTGCTTTATGATATTCTTTATTCATTATATAACAAATTCCTAAGAAATATTTAGCTCCTAATCCGATTCCTTCACATGGAATCATGCTAAGTTCTTTTAAGTTTATTAAAATTGAAAGTTTTCCATATCCTAGTTTATTTACTATTATCTCCATCATTTCTATTATTTCTTTTATATTATTTGTAGATATCTGTTTTACATCTTTTAATATTTCTTGCATTTTCATGAAAACATCAAAATATGTAGCTTTTTCGTCAAAACTAACCTCACTCATTTCAGGAATTGCTATACTAAATGCAGGAAATTCAAGTACATTAACATCTCTTACTAATATATCTCTTCCCTCTTTTAATATACTATCTACTAACCTTTTCAATATTTCTTTATTACTTAAGTTTGATACATCTGGCATCTCTACAAATTCATATGAAGGCTTATCTCCTATTACTTGATATGGAACTGAAGATAAGCTTGTAAATATAAAGTCTGTTAAACTTTTTTCATTAATTTCTTCAGCTTCATAAAAATCAAAAATATTAGATTCTGCATATTCAAATATATCTACACCTTGTGCAGCTTCTGTAAAACATCTTTCCATTGCAATTCCATAATCTGGATGAGCACCCATTTTAAATCCAAATTTTCCTGTATTTTTTTCAACTAAATATAGTCCTGCTACTGGGTATTTTCCTCCAAATGAGCAATCTACTAATCTATAATAATATTTATCATTTTTATCTAGAATTTCTTTCATTTTGTATACTTTAGGGAATTTTTTTAGATATTCATCTGGTATTTCTGGTAAACATATTTTTTCTTTAAATATTTTTATTGCAGCATATCTTTCTAATATTTCTGATAACCCTTCAATTAAAGCTTCTTCTTTAGAATTTCCTGCACACATTCCATTTGTATCATACAAATAACTAAATAATTTATCTGGTATGTATTGTATTTCTTTATTTTTCACACTGTAATAAGGTATGTATGTGTATGTTTTATTATTTTTGTCCATATTATCAGCATTTAATATTTTTCTTAGAAATTCCTTCTTTTCTTTTTCTGTTTTGTTGCTTTTATCATTTTGCTCTAATATACTTTCTAAAAAACTATTCTTTTTATCTATAAATTCATCAACACTAAAATGTTTTTCATCAGGAACATTTATAAAAGGCAATTCTTTTGTAGGTTTTTCCATTCTAAATCTAAATAATCCGTTTTGTAACCTCTCTAAAAATTCAGCATAACCACTAGCCATAGCAAATTCTTTTGTCATTCCTTTTCCATTTTGTCCAACATCACTACCTTTAATACATATTCTTAGTGAATATGTGTCTACACTACTTCTATCAGTCCAATCTTCTTCAACTTCTATTCCAAGTTCTTCTAGTATTTTCTTTATCTTTTTTACTGTATCTTCTGGTTTTACTTCTTTATATCTTCTCTCTTGTAAATCGCTCATTTATTACTCCCTCTTTTCTACATTATTTGACAAAATATTATCATTTTATTAATAGTAAATTTCTAAAATTATATAAAACTATTGTTTTTATATATGAAAATATTTTTATTAGTTTTCATATAATTATTTATGTTTTTTATAAAATAATTTGACACAAGAAAAAATACTCTTTTATATTAAACCTTCTCATTTTAGTTAACACTTTGGTTTTAGTTTATAAAAGAGTATTCTTGTTTATTAAATTATTTAATTATTTTTATTGCTTTTCATTTTTTTAATTATATTTACTAATCATTTATAATTTTCATTAATTCGCTTTTATCTTGTACCCCAATGCTTCTTCCTGTTTCTTTTCCATTTTTTATTACTACAAATGTTGGTATGCTCATAACATTATACTTAAAAGCTAAGTTTTGTTCTTCATCAATATTTATCTTACATACTTTTACACTATCTGATAATTCATCTGCCAATTGGTTAACAACTGGTGCCATCATTTTGCAAGGTCCACACCAACTAGCCCAAAAATCTATTAATACTGTTTTATCAGAATTCATTACTTCCTCTTCAAAATTTTTTCCGTTTAAATTTATAACTGACATATTCAATTCCTCCTTTTTATTTATTTTTAATTATACTAACAGCAGCTTTTGCTCCTTCGTATACAGCTTTATTTACTTGTAGTAAACCTCCTGTACAATCTCCACATGCATATAAATTTTTTACAGTAGTTTGCATATTTTCATCTACTATTATATTATTGTTCTTTACTAGTGCTCCTATTTTTTTAGCTAAATCAACACTTGATGCTGTTCCAATTGCAACAAAAACGCCATCAATTTTCTTTTTATTATTATTTTCAAAGTCTACTTCTTTTATTACATTATCTCCTCTAAATTCTCTAATATTTGACTCATCAATATCAAAATTTGAGCAATCTCTATTTTCTACCATTTTGTTACCATTTGTTAAGATAGTTACTGTTTTTGCTATTGGTTTTAGTATTTTTGCTTCATGCAAAGCATAATTTCCATTTCCAATAACTGCTACATCTTTATTTCTATAGAAAAATGCATCACAAATAGCACAATAACTTACTCCTTTTCCTTCAAATTCTTTTATTCCTTTTATTTTAGGTGACATTCTATTTGTGCCAGTTGCTAATATAACATTTTTTGATTCAAATTCGTTGTTTACAGTTGTAACTATAAATTTTTTATCATTTTCATTATATTCTATATTAGTAACTTCATCCTCTTCCATTGGAATATTTAAATTTTTAGCTTGTTTTATTCCTAAATTATATAATTCCTCTCCTGTAATACTTTGAACCCCATAATAATTTTCAATTTTTTCTGCTTTTTTTAATGCGCTATCTTGTTTTGAGATTATTAAAATGTCTTTATTGGCTCTTTTCAAGTATAATCCTGCTGATATTCCCGCAGGTCCATTACCTACAATTAAAACATCATACATATTATTCCTCCATTAGGTCATATATATTTTCAAATTTATATCCTTGTTTCTGTAAATATTTTATAACATCCTCTAAAGTTTCATATGTTATTTGTTTGTCAGCTGCATCATGCATTAATATAACAACATTATCCCATCCATTTATTGTTGTTTTTAAATTATTTAATATTTCTTTTTTAGAATCTGCACCTTCTGCATCATATGTAAGTGCACTCCAATCCAAATATGCTATGCCATCTTCTTTTAGTTCTTTTCTTGCTTTACATTTTACCTTTTCATATGGTCCTCCACGAGATCCTCCAGGGAATCTAAATAGATGACTAGAATAATTTGGATTTCCTAAAGCATTTCTTATAGCATCTTCGGTTTTATTATATTCATATAAAATTGAATCTACATTTTTGTATAATTCTTTATATTTATGAGAATATCCATGGTTTGCTATATAATGGCCTTCTTCATATTCTCTCTTTACAAGCTCCGGATTTACCTCTACTCTATTTCCTAAAACAAAAAATGTTGCTTTTATATTATATTTTTTTAATATGTCTAATATGCGTGGTGTTACTTCTTTTGTTGGTCCATCATCAAATGTTAAAAATACTCTTTTTCCCTCTGTACCATTATATATATTATTTACTGCATCTATGAATTTATTTGTATTATCTTCATTACTTACTTGATTTTGACCTTGGTTTTGTTCTGAATTTTGTTCTGTTATAGCTTCTTGAGTCGTTGAATTTGCCTCATTATTGTTTTCTTGAGTTTGAGTTTCACTATTTTGTCCTAAATTTGTTTGCTGCTCTTGTATATTACCATTATTATTTTCTATATTAACGCCAGAACCAGAGTTTAAACCTTTTGTTTCACTTATTTCCGTTGTTGAAACTTCTAGAGTCTTGTTCTTATTAATAAAATGAATTCCTAGGCACAACAAAATAGCTATAATTATTAATATAATTACAGTTATTAGTACTATTCTTTTTCTTTTTTTTCTCATTCCTATTACTTCAATTTTATACATAATATTTACTCCTGATTTTCTGCATTTATATTATATATCAAAGCGACATTTTTTTCCATAGTTTTTGACCAATTGGTAACTTTTTTCTGCATTCAACATATTGCTGATGTTAGCAATATATTAAATATAAATAAAAAATGATAAATTGTGGACTATCCCCTCAATTTACCATTTTTTATTTTTTATATTATTGTACTACTAATGTATATGTAATACTTGTAATAAAATCATTTTCTACAATAAAAGCAAGTTCTACATTTCCGCTTGTATATTTGTATTGATTTCCTGTTTGCTCATAGTTATCTCCATATTTTTCAAACATTACTGAACTATCATCAGATATTTTTACTCCTTCAGTTGTTGTTATTTGGTCATCTATAAAATATACAGAGTAAATTTTTTCTTCGTCTCCTTCTTGATATGCTGTTATTTCGTATGAGCCATAATTGTATACTTTATCAGTTCCTTGCCCTGCACAACTTGGAACTTCTGAATAAGATTCTTCTTGTCCAAATATATCTCGTGAGAAAACCGCTCCTGGTGTCATGTCTTTTCCACCATCATATATTAATTTTATTGTAGATTCATTTGCCTCTGCTGTACTTACAGTGTTTTCTGCTGAAGCATTTGTTTCTTCACTTCCTCCTTTAGTTAAAAAATATACTCCTGCACAAATTGCTACAATTACTATTATAGCTACAATTACTGCTAATGCTTTTTTCATAAAACTTCATCCTTTCTACTAATTTATTTTTATAAAAGTTTGTATATTATTATAATTAGTCTATATTGTACTAAGTTGCTCTAAATATTTAACTTTTAAAATTATTTTATACTGTCTTTATATACTTGTAATTTTTGGTCATATAAGCTATCTCCTCTGTAATCTGTTAAATCATATCTTTCTGCTAAAACTTTTGCAAAATACTTTGATAGTTTTGTTGCACCTGTTAAATTTAGATGTAAGCCACCGTCATATGTATCAACTGAATAATCTATTCCTATTTCTTCTACATTGTTTTTCAAATTATAATATGTAATATCATTATTTTCTGCATATTCTTTAATTTGCTCATCATATTCGTCATACCAATATGGATACAAGCTTGGTACTTTTATTAAAACAAGCTCAATTCCATTGTCTTTACATAGTTTTGTTATTTTATCTAAATATTCATAACAATTATCTGCAAACTTATAATCTGCAAGCCTTCTTTGCACTGGTAAATTTTCTACTGGTTTTATATTTTTGTTTACTAAAAATCCATTAAAAGTATTATTTTTTCTTTTAAATAAATATTCAAAGTCTTCCTTAGTCAATTTATCATACCTTGAATGATATCTAAGTATTGGAAAAATATAGTACCATATATTTTCTTCTTCTGTCATAGAAGATTCTATAATATCTATTTTTTGTTTTGACCATTTCATATAATCTATTGTAAGTCTGTTGTATTCCTCGCTTACAGGCTCAGAATATCTCATTGAATTCACATTAAATACTACTACTTTTGGTTTTTCATATTTTAAAGTTTCTTCTAATATTGAATATGATTGCCATATTAATTGTTGTGATGAGCCTCTTACATATGCTTTAATTCCTTCTTCTTCATACATTACCATTGGAGAAAAGTTTGCATATACTTCACAATCTCCTATGAAAACTACTTCATGGTCTTTTGATTCATCATAATATTGTGAAATCATACTACCTTCAACCAGACTTGTAGCATATTTAGGACTAAGGAGTCTTGTAAAGAATAAAAATATCAGCACAAAAATTAATATGATTATAATAATTCTGAATTTTCTCATATTTTCCCCCTTTACTTTCTAATTTACTTCATAATTCTATTAAAACTTGCTATATATAAAATTGTTTACATTAAATCCAATTCCATAAATTCCTAAAATCGCAACTATCAGAAGCATTGTTCCTATTAAAATGGTTTTTACTTCTAATTTTGAGTTTTTTAATTTTGGCAATATTTTTTCTTTATTGCCATCAAATATAAATAGAATAATTGTAAATACTCCAAGCACAATCCAATCTGCCATGCTTAATCCTAAATTTAGTATTTGTGTTCCTAAATCTGCATAATTGAATGTTGTAAATACTGACCCAATCATTTGTAAAGCAACTAATTGATCTGTCCAAATGAAGAATGCCCATAAAAATGAAATTATAAAAAATGTAACTAACCTATTTAATGTTTTGAATCTGGTTTTAATTTTTTCTCCAAACATAACAAATATTCCATTCAATATTCCCCAAATTATGTAGTTTACACCATGCCATAAACCTGATACTGTAAATGTAATTAATAAATTGATGTTTTTTCTTAGAGTTCCTTGTCGGTTTCCTCCAAGTGGTATATATACATAATCTTTTAGCCATGAACTTAAACTAATATGCCATCTTCTCCAAAATTCTTTTATACTTTGAGAATAGTAAGGAGAATTGAAATTCTCCTTTAGGTCTATTCCTAGCATTTTTGAAACTCCCATCACTATATCTATTCCACCGCTAAAGTCTGCATATAAGTTAATTGAATATATTATCATTGCAAGAAAAGCATATGCTCCACTGTATTTTAAATCACCTGATATTGTTGCTATTAAAATTGCTGTTCTTCCTGCAATAACGAACTTCTTAATCAGCCCCCAACATACTCTAATCAATCCATCAAAAATATTATTTGCTGTTATTTTCCTTTTTGCTAGCAAAGTTTCTTTCATGTCTTCATATCTACTAATTGGTCCTATAAATAGATGTGGTATATACATAATAAATAAAGTAAAATTAAAGAAACTTTCTTCTGGTTTGTATTTACCTTTATATACATCCACCAAGTATGCAATTATTTGTAAAGTATAATACGATATTCCAAGTGGTGCTATTATAGATAATTTAGTGTATGGCAATACTTTCATAAATATTAATATTGCTAAGTTTATTGTTATAGTGCCAATTAATACCACTTTTTTATATTTTCCATTTAAATGCTTTCCTGCAATAAATGTAGTTATTATACTGAAGAAAACATAAAATAGACTTTGCCATCCAAAGCTAGCATACAGTAGAATACTTACTATTAATAAAAGCACATTCATTATTTTTCCCCCGCCTTAATCCTTAATTTTTTTGTTTTGCATTGGTTTCTTTTATTTTGCTATTGTTGCTGTATTGAGTTGTTTTTCATTTTCATCAGCAACCTTATTTAGCCTTTGGGAATGAACTAGACCATTTTCTTCCACGCATTGATGAACTATTTAGTTTTTCTTCATCTGTTGCAGGTCCTAATAAATGTCCTCCTGGTGTAGAATCATAATGTCTCCACTTACCATTTTGGTAAACTAAATTCCAATAGTGTGTTCTATCTGTGGTATATATTAATCTATTTGTAATTCCTGCTTTGTTTAAAGCTTTTTGTACAAGTACTGCATGTACATAACAATTACCTGTATAATTGGTTAAACCATACCATACGGCATCACTTCCACCCCAACTTGTATTATAACCAATTTTATTTCTTATAGTTGAAACCATTCCTTGTACACTTTTACCTGCTAAATATTGATTATAGAATTGATTAAATTTTCTATTTGTGTCTTCTTGATCGTGATTTACAGTAATTTGCCTTCTTGCAGTTGATGAATTTCCTTTTTTATCTTTTGCAGTATATGTAATGTAGTATGTTCCTGCTTTAGAAAGATTAACTTTGCTTGAGTTTACTTTAAATGAACATGTACCATCTCGAGCATCTACAGCTCTTACTCCACTTTTTAAATTTGGGCTAGAATGTTTTGAAACACTCATACTACTAAGGCCATAAAACACCGGTCCCTCTGTATCTTTTCTTATAGTTAAGGTTGCTTTCTTTTCAACTTTATTTCCGTTCTTGTCTTCTGCCTCAATTGTTATTTGTTGACTACCTATTTTTGTATAATCAATTTCTGTTTTTAGTGTAGTTTTTACTTCTCCTGAAGCATCTTTCGCAGATACTATAAAATCACCTTTTCCATTTATTTTTTCATCATCATAAATTGTTACATTTTTTAATTTAAGTGTAGGAGCTTTTGTATCTTCAACTATAATAGTAATCTCTTCTTCTTCTCCATCTATTATTGTTGAAATTTTATATTCTCCAACTCCTTTTTTATTTATTTTGTCTATATCACTTTGTTTTATTGCATTTTTATCTTCTTTATAATTTAAAAGAAGATCTTTCTTTGTTAATTTATCTCCAATCTCTAATTTAAATTCTTTTACAACTCTTGATACCTTTAAAGTACAAATATTTGATGTAGCATTTCCAGAGCTATCTTTTACTTCTACATTTATTTCATATGTACCTATCTTGTTTATTTCTGGCGGATTAATAATAGATGTTGTCATTTCTGTTAAATCTTTTTTAGATTTTATAAAATCATCTGCCTTAAGTTCATAGTCTACATATTTATTTAAGTTTTTAAACTCAACTTCTGGAGCTGTAGTATCTACTATATTCAACATTACTTTTTGTGTAACCCCATCATATGATAGCTCAATTTCGTAACTTCCTATATTCCTGTAATCTATAGTACTCATATCTGTTATAAAACTAGCTCCATCTAGAAAACTTTCATCTGAAACAAATTGACTTATCTCTACATTTTCGGTTCCTAATTCTATACTTACATCTTTAAACTTTTTATCAAAGAATTTTTTATATACATAATATCCGCCAATTGATATTATTGCTAAAAGAATGATAATAACTAAAACAATAATTAATTTTTTAGCATTATTTTTATTTTTTGTCTTTTTTTTTTTTTTTTCTTTATGTTTTTTTTTTCCTTTTTTTTCATTTCTAACTTCTGCTATTTTATTTTCTGCTCTATCTTCTTCATTTACAATTGCTTTATTTTCTTCCTCCATTTTTCATCCCCCTAAATTAATTTATTTCATCCTATGTTCTATTTTTATATTCCCATTTTTATATATCTCTGTTTAATTTGGTACATTACTATAACATTCTGTAATATAAAATCTTCCTGTACTATAATTACTACCTAAATTTTCTCTCGCATCTAAATCATTAAAATGCCACCATTCTGAGCAAAGCGGAGTTAAATCTGCTTCTACACAATACTTTCTTAGTCTTTTTGCTCCTTCTGTCATACTTTTAGGAACAGGAACTTTTTTCCATGCTGTTTTAGAATTACTATCTACTCCATATATCATACTAATTGCTTTGTTACTAAGCTCGTGCATCTTAGTTGGCATCTTTTCTTCTTTATAATCAGTAATTATCATATATTTGTAATTTCCTGTTTTTCCAACATCATATTCATTTATTTTTACCAAACTTACATCCATTGCAATTCCCTTTTGGTGGTTTGATAATACCTGTGCAATGAACCAACCTTCGTTCCAACCTCCACCATTAATTCCGTTATATACAGTTTTATTAGAGTTCATTAATTTGCTTAAATTGGTTGATACATTTTTTTGAGCTTTATATGGTCTATATGTTTCATATATTTTTAATGAATAACCTTCTTTTAAAGCTAATTCTTGTGCTTTCATAATTTTTATTGCCATTTCATACATAACTGGCATCATAAACTCATCTTTAGAAAGTCTTTTATTATATGCTTTATTATCATATAATTGTTTTCCTGTAACATTTGGAATATCTATTTCAGATGACCTGAAAATTGAACTGTAACCATTAGTATCATCATATATTATTGATGGAATTATATCCGGTAAATTTATCATGCAATATTTTTTATTAGCCCAACCAGTTATTTTACCTTTTTTTATCTTAAGCCAATTTCCACTTTCTCCTGTAATTTCGAAACCTGCACCTGGGCTTAATTTTTTTACTAAACTAGCTGATGAATTTGCTTCTTTTCTAATATTTAGTTCAATTGCAGCATAACCTGTTGCCCCTTCTACTGGCAATTCAAATTGAAGATTGTAATCTGGAATTATTTTAGATTGCTCTTCAGCCACTTCATTAAGATTAATCATATTTTCTGTTATAGTAATATTGGGGCTGATGGCCTGATTTATTTGATTTGAAAAATCATATGTATTGATTTGATTATTGGGATTTAAATTACTTGTTTGAACATTCATTTGATGATTTAAAACGCATAAATATACTATTCCTGATATTACACCAATGACTAAAACGCACAAAATTATTATCATAATTTTTAATGTTTTGTGTTGCATACATACATCCCCCTTTTATCAATAAATTGATTATATAATACATGTGTGGTTTTGTAAATATGTGAAAATCAATTTTAGACAAATTCAGAAAAAATTAGACAGAGATTTATAAGAATTGTTGCAAAAAAAGACGAAAACTTTTTCGTCTTTTTTTATATTATTCCTAAATCTATATTTAAGTTCAATCTTTTATTTAAATGTCATCATTTATTTATGATTCATCTTTTGATGTGTTAATTTTAAATAATTTAAATATTTCTACTATTACTATTGGAAGTAATACCAATCCTATAATCTCAAACACATTACCCATTGGTAAAATTGGTATACTAAAGATATGTCTTAATCCTGGTATTAATAGTATTACAAGCATTAATAATGCTGATAGGCCTATTGCTCCAAGCAATACTTTGTTGTTAAATGGATGTGTTTTGAATAATGATTTTTTGTTGTTTCTAATGTTAAACACATGTACAAGTTCAGAAAATGCTAATACTACAAATGCCATTGTTTGTCCAATTTCCACTTTTACTTCTTGTTTCTCTACTATTTCTGCTTCCCCGCTTGCTAATTTCTCATCTAAGTTTTCAACTTCTTCGGCACTAAATATTTCATTATCTATTTTTACCATTGTTGGTAATTTGTCGTCCGGTGTTGCTAAACCTATAATAAATGCTGCAAGTGTGATTAAACCTATCATAAATCCTTGATATATAACTCTCCATGTCATTCCTTTTGTAAATATACCTTTTTGTTTCTTCGGCTTTCTATTCATTACATCATCTTCCGCAGGGTCTACTGCTAGTGCTAAAGCTGGAAGTGAGTCTGTTACTAGGTTTATCCATAGTATATGAATTGGAAGTAATACTTCAATTAAGTTTATATCTATTCCAAATGTACTACCAAGCCATGGTGTTATTAATATTGCTATAAATAGCACTACTATTTCACCAACATTGCTAGAAAGTAAGAATTGTATTGCTTTTAAAATATTATCATAAATACGTCTACCTTCTTCGACTGAAGACACTATTGTTGCAAAATTATCATCTGTTAATATTACATCAGCTGCTTCTTTTGATACATCTGTACCAACTATTCCCATTGCACAACCTATATCAGCAGTTTTTAATGCTGGAGCATCATTTACACCATCACCTGTCATTGCTACTATTTCGTCATTTGCTTGCCAAGCTTTTACAATACGTACTTTATGTTCTGGAGAAACTCTTGCATATACTGAATATTTTCTGATGTTTTTAGTTAGCTCTTCATCAGACATTTCTTCTAATTCTGCACCTGTTATTGCTTCACTTTCATCTTCTAGAATTCCAAGTGATTTTGCAATAGCAACTGCTGTAATTTTATGGTCACCTGTAATCATTACAGTTTTTATTCCTGCAGTCTTACATTTTTCAACAGCTGCTTTAACTTCTTCTCTAGGTGGGTCTATCATTCCTACCATACCAATATATATTAAATCATTTTCCATATTTTTCATTTCTTCATCTGTTGGCTCATGATCTAATTCTTTATATGCCATAGCAAGAACTCTTAATGCATCTTTTGCCATTTCCACATTGCATTTCTCTATTGTTGGTTTATATGCATCTAAGTCTGTTTTTATTTCACCATTTATTTTATATGAAGTACATCTTGCAAGTAATTCATCTATTCCACCTTTTGTATATACAAAATATTTACTTCCTACTTTGTTTACTGTTGTCATAAGTTTTCTATCAGAATCAAAAGGTATTTCTTTTACTCTTTCAAATGTTAATGTTGTTTCTACATCAAATTTAATATTAAATCCTAAATCTACTAAAGCTGTTTCTGTTGGATCTCCTGTTAATGTATTATTTTCTCCTATTTTTGTATCATTACATAATACACTAACATTCATAAGTTCTTTTAAGTCTTCAGATATGTCTTTTATCTCGCTTACTTCTTTAATTTCATTATCTACAAATACTTTTTGTACTGTCATTTTGTTTTGAGTTAAAGTTCCTGTTTTATCAGAACAAATAACTGTAGCACTACCAAGTGTTTCAACTGCTGGCAATTTCTTTACAATAGCATTTTTCTTTACCATTCTTTGAACACCAATTGCTAAAACTATTGTAGATACTGCAGCTAATCCCTCTGGAATTGCTGCAACTGCTAAACTTACAGCTGTCATAAACATATCAATTACATCTTTTCCATATGCAATACCTATTATAAATATTACAACACAAATAGCTAAAGCTGCTATTCCCAACGTTTTACCAAGTTTATTTAATTTAATTTGAAGTGGTGTTGCTGCTCCTTCTGTATCATTTATTATTGTAGCTATTTTTCCGACTTCAGTATTCATACCAGTTTCTACAACAATACCTTGACCTCTACCATAAGTTATAAGTGAAGAAGAAAATAACATATTAGTTCTATCACCTAAACTTACTTTTTCATCTTTTATTACATCCGCATTTTTATCTACAGGGACTGACTCTCCTGTAAGTGATGATTCCTGAGATTTTAAATTTGCACTTTCTATAATCCTTAAATCTGCTGGAACATAATCACCTGTATCTAGTACAACTACATCTCCTGGTACTAATTCTCTTGATGCTACTACTTCTACTTTTCCGTTACGTATTACTTTTGCAACATGCGAGCTTAGTTTTTGTAATGCCTCTAATGATTTTTCTGCTTTTGATTCTTGCACAACTCCTATAATAGCATTTACTACAACTACAATAAGGATTATTATAGAGTCTGTTATACCTTCTCCTTCCATATACCCAACTATTCCAGATACTATAGCTGCTATTATAAGAACAATTATCATAAAATCTTTGAATTGTTCTAGGAATTTAACAAATAAACTTTTCTTCTTTTTAGCTTTTAATTCATTAAATCCATATTTGTTTCTTTTTTCTTCTACTTGACTACTAGTTAGTCCTTCTTTAATGTCTGTTTGTAATTCTTTTTCTACCTCTCTTGTTTCTCTGTTAAACCAATTTTCTTCCATTTTAAACCTCTTTCCTTTTTAATTAAACTCAGGTCTTTTAATAATTTTTCCAAACTTGTAAATATTATACAATTAAAGTCAAATTAAAAAAAGACTTTTTTAAAATTTATATTGGTGTATATAAATTTTAAAAAGTCTTGCTTACCATTTAGGTTACTAACCATGCTTTTTAGCTGTGATGTTGATTAGTAGTTTTTAAGCTACTCCCTTCTTAATATTAAAATCTTTATTATTTTTTAACTTAAAAATTTCTTTACTGCTTCATTTATTGTTTTACCATCTGAACTAGCTCCAATTTTTTCTTTAGCAGTTTTCATAACTTTACCCATATCTTTCATTGATGTTGCACCAACTTCTGCAATTACATCTTTAACTATAGCTTCTACTTCTTCCATAGATAATTGCTTTGGTAAATATTCTGTTAATATTGCTATTTCTTCTTTTATTTCATTTATTAAATCTTCTCTACCACTTTTTTCATAATCTACTAGAGAATCTTTTCTTTTCTTAGATTCTTTTGCAATAATATCAATTATTTGATCATCATTTAAAGTAATTTGTTTATCTTTTTCTACTTGTAAGATAGCAGCTCTTACCATTTGAATAACATTTTTTCTAACTACATTTTTTTCTTTCATTGATTTTTTTAAATCGTCTAACAATTTTTCCTTTAGCATTTTCATTAACCCCTTTCCTAATGTAAATAGTATATCACACATTTTATGAATTTTGTATGAATTTTTATATATTTGATTTGGAGCGGGTAGCGAGAATCGAACTCGCGCGATCAGGTCGGAAGCATGACATTCTACCACTAAATTATACCCGC